>JARFQK010000193.1 GCA_029287815.1 Gammaproteobacteria bacterium | reverse complement strand
GGGGTAGTGACGAGGGCGGCAATCTGAGAAACGGCGCGGGTTTGCGATGGAATTTCGGGGTTACAGCGGGATTATGTGTTCTTATACTGCCGTTACCGTTCGATTTTAACCGTGGCCACTGCGTGTACAGTGGCAATTGAGCGCACCCGGACTCTTTAACGCGCTACGGCCTTTGGCCGTGGGTCCATCTTCAAAACAGAACCGATCGTCGATCGGTTCATCCTCGCAGGCACCGGCCTGCATTCACTCGACGAACTGAGACGATCGCCCATGGCGATGTGGTTGACGTTCATATTCCTAAACCCGCGGACGTGTTCCGCCTATTTGAAAGGAGGTGCTGTCATGGAACCACCCTGAAAGAAAGCCCGTGAGGGCTCCGTTGGCCAGCGCTGGGCCATTACCCGACAGGGAAAAACAGTGTTGCCTGAGACCAGGCATATTCAGGTCGTATGGGAGTGGTGTCCCACGGTCGTACCGCGCAGGCGGGCCTCGGTAGCTTCTGTTGCCAGGTGACCATTAACACTGATCCATTGGAGATGACACCGTGAGAGATCTGAACTACGAACTCAAACAACGCTGCCACCGCAATCGCGATGGCAGTTACGCCACCCAGGCCAAGCGGATGCATCATCTGATGCTGAAATCTAAAGAAAGCGGCCGTACCGCTGTTGGTGATGACCTGGGTGATCTATCTGGCGCTACCCTTCAGTCTGCATCCCACCTTTGTAGTCCTACCGTTTGCCACCGTGTTTGCATTGACGGTCGTGGTCAAGGCCAGTACGTTCAAGAAATATCTGAGAGCGGGTTCATCTTGGTGGATGCTCTGAGCAGTTTGAAAACGCCGATGTTGAGTGGGCCGGCAAGGAACGCCTGGTGCGGCGGCATCGGACAGGGAGCGTGGTTGATCGCTTCGGTTGAGTTGTCGAACCTGTCGGTATGGGATCGATGGAAAAAACGAGTCTGGCGGTAGCCGTTCCGACGTGTGCCTGAGATCAGCGTGAGTGAACGGCATCACGTGATGCGCAGCGATAAGCCCGTACCGATTGTCTTCGAAAACGTTTTCCAGTGGCGGCGGAATGTTGGCCTGGTGGGGAGCCGGCACTGCCACCGAACGCGCGAGTCAGCGATGGTGTTGTTAAACGGGATCGGGGACTCAAGTCCGCACTGACACGAATGCCTGCAACCAAACGTACATAGGCCCATGGCCCTTTCGATCAGGGTTGCGTGGGTGGATTGAGCACATCAGAAGGATTCATGTGTCCGTTAATTTCAGTCCGTCAGGCTATTGACTTTTTCTCGGCCGTTGATCCACGCCATCAGTTGTTATACACAGCCGTCATAGAATCGTAAGAGTATGTAAGCACGAAATAACAGTGTCTTCATAGTTGGTTTGCAAAAATCCCATAAGATATTGTTAATAATAATAATTAATATATTGTATAAAAAAACACCAATTTAATAAAAAGTTCATATTTTAAGGCATTAGTGCTCTTTAATATGGTTTGATCCACACTTTTATCCACAGCATTTGTGGAAAACTTTTATGATGAATCGAAGGGGATATAACTCAACTTATCTATGGATTACAGGCCAACAGCGCATGACCATTGCCTTCAATGCCATTCCAGAGCGGTTGGACACCTGGGGTTACGCGATACAGTTTTCCAGCCACCGTTCCGATTCCAATGAACAGGGGGGCTGAATCCTCTTCCAGAAGTCGGTGGCCTCCATCATCATTGTGAACGGTCGGCAGCGTGAACATGCATGACATTGATATTCGGGCAGCACCGGGTTGTATAGATTATAAGCTTGGTCCGGCATCGCAGAAAGTCGGATTTTTGCTGTCGGTTACAGGCATCCACTCGAATACTCAACGGACGGGCTTTCTCAAAGAGAGGCACAGCCCGTAGCCGCGCGGCTAATCAGCGCCACCGACTGATGCGCTATTTCCAGCTCCTCATCACTGCGGATTACCAAAATCCTGCTGCTTGAACTAGTTCCCTGCACTTCAATGGCGTGATCTACAGGTTTTTTGTTCCGGTCTTCGTCAAGCGTGATGCCCAAGTGCTCGAGTCCTCGGCAACACCGGGCTCGAATATGCGGTGAATTCTCCCCGATCCCGCCGGTGAAAACCACTGCATCCAGCCGGTCCAGCAGCGGGAGGTAGCTGCCGATGTACTTCCTGATATGATAACAGTACATGTCGATGGCGAGCTTAGCGCGTTCATTGCCCTCCCGGGCCAGCCGTTCTATGTCTCTCATGTCGCTTATACCACAGATACCCTTCAGGCCACTTTCCTGATTTAGCAGTGCTTGAATCTGCTCTGATTGGGTGCCGTTCCGTTGTTCGAGATAGAAGGGAATCGAGGGATCAAGATCTCCACACCGAGTCCCCATCATCAGACCCGCAAGGGGTGTCATGCCCATAGAAGTATCCACACTCCTACCTCCCCGGACCGCCGTGGCACTTGCCCCGTTGCCCAGGTGTAGGGTGATAAGGTTGGTGCTGTCCTCTTCGCGGTTGAGCAGTCGTGCCGCCTTCCTACTAACGTACTGATGCGAGATGCCGTGAAATCCATAGCGGCGGACATGTGATTTCTCATAGAGTTCATACGGGATCGCGTATAGATAAGCGTGCGGCGGTAGCGACTGGTGAAAGGCGGTATCAAAGACCGCAACTTGCGGGACCTGCGGTGCAAAATCGAGGGCGACCTCAACGCCAGCCAGGTTAGCCGGATTGTGCAGTGGGGCGAGAGAAACTGTGTCGCGGATGACCTCTATCACCGCCTGCGTGATGACTACCGGTTCGCGAAATACTTCACCGCCGTGTACCACGCGATGACCAATGCCGTCCAGCCTGCCTGGATCGGCCAGAATTTCCGTTTCGCGCAGCATCGTGCCAATCAGCTTCAGTGCTTGTCGATGGTCTGCTACCGGTTGTTGAGTGACTCGTTTATCATAGTAGTTCCCGCTTGTGCTCCAGCGATGAGTGATCCGGCTTTCTCGTTCGCCGACTTGCTCTACCAGACCAGCCGCCCGCACTGTCTCAGCCTTCATGTCAAACAGCTTGTACTTGACAGAGGAGCTACCGGAATTGAGTACGAGTATGTTCATCTCAGAGCCTGGATAGATCTAGAAGCCGTGTACCCGTATTCGGGCACTTGCGTGCGGATGATCGATTTTACAGAAGGCCGCGAGAGCCTGCAGCTATTGGCCACACTCCATTGACGAAGCGAACTTGCAATTGTCCGTTCTACGCGCCAACCAATATCGGGCTGACTTTCCATATTTTCTCGCAGTAGTCCTGGATTGAAAGATCCGAGGAGAATTTTACCCTTGGCACTGGGCCGCGGTGGGGATACGCTAATCCAAGATTAACTAAAAAAGGTGAAATTAGTAATAAGAGAATATGACGAAGATGTTACCACTGCTGTCGCAGTCAACGGAGCGGGGAGGGAAAGGGCCCTTCGGCTGTGGTTGTAACTGTAGCCGGTGAATCCAAAAAATGAATGGGTTTACTTAGGCATCAGTCAGTTTGACCTGAAATCTTCCTCAAATAATCTTCCATAAGTCTCTGAGAACTGAACGTCGTTCACACCGCCATCATAATATGGAGTTAGCATGTCCCAAACCGGGGAGAACCAGGGTCGATTCTAAGTGGGGAGACTGCCTTGTACGTGTGCATCTGCGGCCGTATTTCGGAATCAAGTATCCGTGAGGCGGTGCACTCGGGCGCAGAAACGCTCGAGAGCATACGGGAGAGACTTGGTGCCTGCTCAGGCCGCGGTCGTTGTGAAGAAGTACTCCGCGAGCTGCTAGAATCGCCGCTTGCGGCGTGCCATTGTCAAAACCAGTTGTTACCGGATCACCGAACCTAGTCGGACAGCGTTTTCGACTGAACTTGATACGGTTGCCGGAAAAGTAGAGAAAGTTAGGTGCTGCTCTACGCGCCACCGTTTTTGTCCGGATTGTTTAGGTGCTCAGCTATCTATGCAGAAGCGGGTCTTGTGGCACATGAGAGAGCGGGCTTCATGTTGCGGCAAGCGATGGCAAACCGTATCATCAAAACGTGATACGTTGAAGGCAGCGAGTTATGGATCGTAAACGTAAGAGCCCTATCTGTAACGAGTTTCTACCGCTCTGGGAGGCCTATCATCGCGCGCTGCGTGAAGCTCAGACTGCCCGAGGGCGCTTCCTCCGAAGTATGTTTTCCGCTGCTGGTAGTGCTCTGAGAGATCGCATCTGTCGTCAAGCACGAAAATGGCAGATAAAGCTGTGTCCACTTTGCTGCTAGTTCCTGGGTAAACGCGACGGGTGATAGTACCAGGCGCTACAAACGGTACGGACTCAGTTCAAGTACGCACTCAATATCAGATACCTCTTGGCCCTTTTGGTGCCGCACCACCACTGTCACCCAATTGCAACCTTGAGCGGCTACCATCCGAAATTTTGGGCATAATGGACCCATCCCGGGTGTCTAAGCTATTCCTGGCGAGTGTGATCACTTAGCTTCGTCTGGTATGGCGAACCTGCCACCGGGTCGGCGCACACGGGCATTGCCAACGCCGAATTTTATGCATCGCATAAACGCCTTATGCTGGTGCGCTGTGATACCGACGCGTTATCGTCGCAGGAGATCTTAAGACACATAACGTCACAGGGTTTGAACGCCCAGTTGATCGGACCGGTGTAACAAAGTAATCCTACTCAAAACGGGCGCTCCACTGCACACGAGCTAAAGACGCTATATTGAACTGCGACTGGGAGTGACTTTCATTCGTCAAGCGCGTAACTCGTTACCGGGCTACCCACGTAGCGGCGTAGCAGGACCTTACTTGCCTCGATCACGACCATGATAAACAGACCGATGGCGGAGACCAGGGCCAAATCGGGCGCAGAGGGAATGGCGATACCGAAGGCCTCCCGTACCGCAGGGATCTGAACAAGGGTTGCAATCAGCGCCAGTTCCCAGGCTAGGGCGATGACCAACCACTTGTGTGGTGGAGCGGAAAAGATGCTGTAAACCAGTGACCTGCAGTTGAGGGCGATGACGAATTCGACAGACACAAACATGAAAAACAGCATTGTCCGTGCGTGCTCCAAGTCGTCAAAGTGGCTGAAGAAAATCCATAGGTAGATGGGGACTTCTATGACGACCGCGCGCAGAATGAATGACTTTACATCCCAGCCAAATACACTCTCATCAGGTCGCCGCGGTGGCCTTGCCATGATGTCCGGATCCGGGGGCGCCACGCCGAGGGCCAGCGCCGGCAGGCCGTCGGTTGCTAGGTTGAGATAGAGAATAGCCGCGGGCAGCAGTGGCAGATAGTCGGGGCCCAGGAGCACGACGATACCGCCGATGACCACGACCTCGGCGATATTCGATTCCAGCAAGTAGGCCAAGTACTTCTTGATGTTGTCGTATATCCAGCGCCCCTGCTTGATGGCATTGACGATCGTTGAGTAGTTGTCGTCGGTGAGGATCATGTCAGCCGCCTCGCGTGCAACATCTGTCCCCGCGATGCCCATGGCTACACCGATATCGGCGTGTTTCAGAGCAGGTGCGTCGTTGACTCCATCGCCAGTCATCGCCACCACCTGACCCTTGGCCTTCCAGGCTCGCACGATCTTCAGTTTGTCCATGGGGGAGACACGGGCGTACACGCTGACGCGCTCGACGATCTGCTCAAGCTCAGTCTCCGACATATCTGCCAGATCGTTGCCGTTCACGACCAGATCACCTGTGCCGTGAATGCCGAGTTCGCGGGCAATGGCCGCGGCGGTTAATTGGTGGTCGCCGGTGATCATGACGGTACGGATGCCCACCCGCTTGCAGGTCTCGACCGCTTCTGAGGCCTCGGCCCGCGGCGGGTCCATCATGCCGACGAGTCCCAGAAAGACCATCTCGGATTCTAGGTCATCGTGTTTGGCGGCGTTGGATTTGTCGAGTTCGCGATAGCCCAGCGCCAGCACCCGAAGCGCATCGCCGGCCATCATCGCATTGTTTTTCAGAATGAGTAGGCGTTCCTCGTCACTGAGTTCACGTACCGCATTTCCCTCGGCGATCCGGTTACAGCGGCTGAGCACTGTTTCCGCCGCACCCTTCATGAATGCGATTGCAGCTCCTCCCTCCGATGCGTGGGTCGTGGTCATGCGCTTGCGTTCCGAGCTGAACGGCACCTCTCCGATCCGCCGGTACTTTACTCGGGTATCAGCGATGTGGAGGCCGGCCTTTTCGGCCGCTACCAGCAAGGCACCTTCTGTCGGATCGCCGGTTATCGTCCACTGATCGCCTTCTCGGATCAGCTCAGCGTCATTGCAGAGCAGTCCCCCCTGTAGCAGCAGTCGCAGCGCCTGGTCACTTTCCAACATTCCATCCGGCAGGTGTAGCTTGCCTTCCGGCGCATAGCCCGCCCCGCTCACCTCGATCAACCGTATGCCGCATAGAATCCGGCGAATGGTCATTTCACCGCGGGTCAGGGTGCCGGTTTTGTCACAACAGATCACAGTCGTGCAGCCTAGGGTCTCCACTGCCGGCATCCGTTTGACCAGGGCGTTCCTCTTCGCCATTGTGCGCATGCCGATAGCGAGTGCCCCGGTCACGATGGCCGCTAGTGCCTCGGGCACCGCCGCAACGGCCAGGGCTACCGCGAACATGGTCATTGTGAGCACGAAGTCGAGATCGATTGAATGAGATAGCGCGCCGCGGGCGACGCTGATAAGCGCCACCAGCGCACAGACGGAAAACGAGATGGAGGCCAGCCACTTGCCGATTTCGGCGGTACGCTTCTCGAGCGGGGTGTCGCCGACCTCGACCGCTGCCACCTCGCTGGCGATACGGCCGAACTCGCTTCGCATACCGGTCTCGGTCACCACGCCTCGACCCCGACCGTAGGTAATAGTGGTGCCGGCAAAAACTCTGTTGCTCCGCTCGGGTACCGGCGTCTCTAATGCCAGTGCTTGTGTCTGTTTGGCAACGGGTGCCGATTCGCCCGTCAGTGGTGCCTCATCACAACGCAGCGCGTGGGCTTCGATCAGACGGACGTCGGCGGCAACCCGATCGCCAGCCTCGAGCAGCACTATGTCCCCCCTTACTAGCTCTCTCGAAGGGACTTCCACTCTCTCCTCGTCCCGCAACACGGACACCGTGGGTGAGAGCATGCGTTTAAGCGCTTCGACGGCACGTTCCGCCCGGTATTCCTGAACAAATCCAAGTAGTGCAGAAAACAGGACAATAATCAGAATGATCACTGCGTCGATCATTTCGCCAACGAGTGCGGAGAGCGCAGCCGCGGCCAGAAGAACAACGATCAAGATGTTGCGGAACTGACCCAACAGCAGGTTGATTGGGGAAACGCCTTTGGCGACCTTGAGCTCATTGTACCCGTCAGACGCAAGGCGTTTCTGAATTTCCTTGCGATTCAGTCCGGTCTCAGCATCAACATCCAGTTGCCGTAAGACCGACTCTGTTTCCATGCTATGCCAGGGCCTTAGCTTGGTTGACAGTGGCTGGAATGGTTTGTTGTCGCGTTGCACTGATTGAGACATTGCCCGGCGCTCGAGGGAATTGATAAACAAGATGCCCGTTGGCACGCGACTATATATAACTGTTTCCCGGATTGCCAAGCTCAGCACATGCTGGAGCTATAGCATCGTTTATGACTGTTCCTGGGGCAGGAAGATCGACCATAGTTATAGTCCACCATTTTTCGGCAGGTCCGTACTGTTGATCGAGCACCCGCCTTTAGGCATTGCGATCTTGCCAACATTTCCAGTCAAGGGCGCTAGACTTGCGGATTTTTGCGCCGCCTTGGCGTCAGTGGTCTGCCATTGAAGTGCTACCCGTATGTTGAAGTTCGAGGAGTTAAACAAGTTGTCATGTCAATTGGTTACACTAGGCATCAGATAATGTGGAGGCAATCCTAGAGGCCGCGGAGGGCGTGATGGTGGCCCGTGGCGACCTGGGTGTCGAGATTCCCATTGCCAGAATGGCGGTCGTACAGAAGGAGTTAATGTGTATGGCCAATCAGCTTGGCAAACCGGTAATCACTGCCACACAGATGCTGGAGTCCAGGAGCCGAACGCCACCGCACTGACAGCTTCGTTTGCTACCGCGCAGAAGCACAGCAGATATGAGATGTAAAACAGTATGATGCGCAGCATGTGGGCGATCTTCTGTCTGTCAATTATGCCTGCTGTGTTTGACAGGAATATGACGCTGTTATCAGCGGCTCAGCGAAGTTTAACTCCGCGATCATTCTGACTTCACAGGGACCGACGTAACGCGACCACCGTCGGGGCATAGCTAGATGGCACGCCGAATTGGCGCGCGGACCTCTACACCACTTGCGGTACCCTGGTCAGTCATGCCGAGAGCATCAAGCTCATCGAGCATCTGGGAGGAAAATTTACACCTGAGCTCAAGTCGCCCCAGGTCGAAATGCCCTATCAGGGCGATGACACACGCCGGAAGACTACGCTCAGCAAATGATCGATGAGTACAAGATGGTTGGTATCACAGGAAACACAAAGGCATGAGGTACCATGGCTGAACCGAGCGCTCAGGACGGGGCAGCCTGATGTTAGCTACCCTGTCGCCCCTGCTAACCGTGCCGGTGAGCAGACATTCTGCTAATCTGCAGGCTTCATACAGCGGATTGGAAAATGCTGGTGCGAGCGGCACGAGCAGCCCACCAGCATGAGAGGTTTCTTGAAGACACAGCTGCTACTTGGACTTGTCATAGTCGCAGTGGGATACGGTCTTGGATCGCGTATCGAACTCGACGAAACCATTCGCCAGGTCACACTGCCCGATGATCTCGATGTCTATCTCAAAGAGTCCGAACGCCGGATCGAGGGTATAAAGCCAGGCATGGAGAAGACGATAGTCTGGGCCGACTCCGAACAACGCCAAGCAACACCTTATTCCATTGTCTACCTGCACGGATTTTCCGCCCCGCGCCAGGAAATCGCACCCCTATGCGAGCTTGTCGCCGGCGCCTTGGGTGCCAATCTCTTTATATACGCGCCTGCGCGGGCACGGGCGCGACGGCAAGGCCATGGGGAAGCTCTCCGTCAATGGACTGCTCAACGATGCGGTGGAGGCGCTGGAAATTGGCAAACGGCTGGGTGACACGGTGATAGTCATTGGCGCATCCACTGGGGGTACATTGGCGACCTGGCTGGCGAGCCATGACCAGAGCAACAGCATTGGCGCCGTGATCTTAATGTCGCCCAACTTTGGAGCCAAGCGGAAGGAGTCGGAGCTAATGTTATTACCTTGGGGTGGTGCCATACTGCAGCTCGTCGAAGGCTCTGACTACCAGTTCCAGCCTGCTAGCGACCTGCAGCAGCAGTACTGGATAACACGATATCCAAGTTAAGCCGTGCTAGCCATGATGGGTGTGGTTAAATTAGCGCGCGATGCGGATCCGTTAAGCATCCGGCAGCCGGTGCTGGTCATGTATGCACCCAATGATGAGATTGTCGATGCCGAGGCGATTCGAGAAACTCATGCAAGCTTCGCCTCGGAGAGGAAAGAAATCATAGTTATCGCTGATTCCGGGGATCCGCGTCAACATACGTTGGCGGGCGATGCGCTATCACCCCGCACCACGCAGAGTGTGGCCAGGCATATTGTGGCGTTCATTCGCCA
>JARFQK010000186.1 GCA_029287815.1 Gammaproteobacteria bacterium | reverse complement strand
CGGCTGGCGACGTACAAACCTATTCCTAAATGCGGCTTATTATCGCGGCGCGTTCGTCTGGATATCATGCCGGTAAACAGCGCATGCAAAACCTCTTCGGGTATTGGTGGCCCTTCGTTGATGACCGAGAGCTCGACCCGTCGCTGATGTCGAACCAGTTCAAACTCCACGCTGGTCTCATCACCGGAAAAATCCAGCGCGTTGTCCTTGAGCTTATCGAGTAATTGAGTTAGCCGAAGATCGCTGCCGCTGACGAAAACACCCGAGGCCGGTCCCTGGTACGTGAAGCGATAGTTGCCGTGCTTCAATTTCGAGTTCGCCACGTATTCCGTGACCAGTGCTGCCAGATCCAGTCTTTCGTGTTTATCGTGCTTCAATGCGTCTTCGATATGAGCGGCTTCGGTCAAGCCATGAACGATAGTTTCAAGCTGGCGCGTCGCCTTGTGTGCGCTAACGAGCAGCGAATCAGCTAGCGCACCCTGCTCAAGTTGCTGCAACGACATGCTTATCGTGTTGAGCGGGTTCAATATTTCGTGTCGCAAGGTCCGTGGTACAGTCTCGAGGAAGCCGGTATAGCTTTTCAATCGCAACAGCAGCGAGGAAAAGTCACGCGAAAGTTGCCCTATTTCATCAGCGGCATGCTGGTCGGTGTTGATATGCTCGGCGACGATGCGACCGTCGGCATCGATGGCCTTGGAGACTTCTTTTTGCAATCTGCGGATGCGATAGGCCAGCCAGGCCGCAAACAACAGTAGCCCAAATATCGCAATCAGGAAGACGACGAATGTCGCAATCGCTATCTCCACCAACGATTCGCGCTGCAGCCCGAGGATCCGACGGCTGTTCTTTTCCACCATCACCGCACCGAGCACCTGATCATCCACGTATACCGGATAAGCCGCCGCTATGATCGTCTCACCGGTCGAGTTGACATAATGCCGGACCGATTGCCGGCCCTGCAGCGCTTGATCGACCAACTCACTGCTGACGGTATCGGTTTGCGCACATTGTGTCGATTCATCATCACCACCGAAGACGCCACGCACACGCCGGAATCTGTCAACGACACAGATTGCGGCATCCGCACTGCCCAGGCCTTGTATAATCCGATCCAGCTCCGGGGAACGCGTGATCAACACATTGGTTTTGGCGCTTCCTTCTCTCGCACGGGTTGATACAATCGATTCGATCTGACGTTTCACACCATCGTCGACGTTGGCAACACTGATCGTTAGTCGAAGCTGTTCGCCAAGCCAGGCTTTTGGCAGACGAAACTCAAGGTAATAGCCCTCCCGGTGCTCCCGCCAGAAGCCGTACACGGCATGGACCGGCTTGCCACTGACGGGCTCGCTCCAGTTCGGCGCCATTTCATATACACTGACCTGGCCTTCGCCATCGGTGATCAGGATTAAACGTTCGTTTTCGCCATCGCTCAAACCCAACTCAAGGCGTATATGATCGCCGTGATCGAGACGCTTGTATCGCGGGTGTCGATAGACAATATGCCGATCCGTTACACGTACGAGCGCATACAGGTATTGTTGGTAATCACCCAGCAGCAAACTGAAATCGACGTCTTGTGTCGAGTTGTTCTCATCTTGAAAGACAACATGATCCTGGCTGAAACCTCTGGCATGTTGCTGCAAGTCGCCCCAGTCCTCGGTGTAGCCATCGATCTCTATAGCGCCCGGGAGCGGGAAGACGTACAACACATCGATTTCGAATGCCGCGGCCGCGGGCTGGTCCATCGGATAGAAAAGCTCCGCGCGTCCATGCAGTACTGTCGCAAGCGCCTGGGCAGCAAGCAACTGCGCATCTTGCTGCCCCTGCAGCAGGAAGTCCTTCATCTCGTCTATGTACCGGTATCCAAGCCACGGCAATGCCAACAGCAGCAGGGAACTGAACAGCAGAACGCGCGTGCCCATGCTGATACCGCGCTGCCTGCTTTTCTGGATTACTGACATGTCCAGCAATAGCCGAAGCCATAGCGCGTCTTAATGCAATCGAACGTCGGATCAAGCTGCTTGAGCTTTTTGCGGATATGGAGAATATGCGTGTTGATCGTGTTGTCTTCGACGACGCCCTGACGCGTCGCCTTGACGAGTTCCTCGATGCTCGCACCTTCGGGGTGATCGATCAGCACGGCTAATATCTCGAATTCGGTCGGCGTCAGACCAACCGGTGTGTTGTTCCAGGTCGCGCTCATATTCGCCGGACTCAACGTAAGTTTGCCGAGCAAACGCGTCTCAGCCATCTGGCTGCGACTGTCTTGTTTGATTCTGAATAATGAATCGACACGTGTGATCAGAAAATCCAAAGACACAGGTTTGGTTTGATAATCCCATGCGCCCAGTTGCAGGCCATAGATCTTGTCGAGTTCGTCGCCGCGCGAGGTCAGAAAAATGACCGGGATATGCGGGCTTCGCCGCTTCAGCTCACGACAGACCTCGAAACCACCACCGACTTCACTGCCGAGCATGATGTCAAGAATGGCCATATCGGGCAACTGCTGGTCGAATCCTTCGATCGCCTGTCGACGATCGCCGTATTCAGTGACGACATAGCCATTGCCCCTTAATGCCTCGGCATAGTATCCGCGCTGATGCACGTCGTCCTCAACCACCGCAATGTTGTAACTCATGAACATAATCTAGCGGAATATTTGGTTACTGGAAACAACCTCCATTTTTTCTCCATATTTTCTTCATCCACTCTCAAAGATTGAACATCCTGATTTTGCTGTAATGGTCAGCGCAAACACAGACAGGTCCAGTCTTGCGAATTGGACCGCCTTCCTCAACTCAGGAGTAACAACATGAAAAAGCAGCTCATCACGATCGCTATCGCAGCCACCCTGACCGCAGCCATGACTGGCGGCGTCTATGCCAACGAATTTCAGACCAACCCCGATGATCATCAGCATGCTGTCGGTACCAGCATCGGCGCCGTCACTGGCGCTCTGTT
>JARFQK010000089.1 GCA_029287815.1 Gammaproteobacteria bacterium | reverse complement strand
CAAGCTTACGGACACGAAGACTAGCCTGAGCCGTGATAGGCACTGTTGAAAAACACGCTGTATTTTCGATCATTCCAGTTTTCTCATAAGAGCCAATGGCTTATCAGTTCTCTACGCCGCCTGGTGAGAAATGCGGGCTAGACCCGGTGCATTTTTAAAAAGCAAAGATTGAATCGTGCAAAGGGAGTCCTTATGGCTTGCCCTCGGGTGCCCTGCACTGAACAGGGAAAGTGCTGCGGGTAGACTGTGTTCGCGAGTCCTGATCCGTTGGCTTACTCGCTGCTCGATGCAACTTCACCTTCGCTTTCGAGTAGCGAGACGAAGTCGTCAGGTTTGACCCCAACGACGTCGCATTTCAAATAGTCGAGTGCGCGCATCGCTCGGTTGCCAAGTAATACAGTCTGCAGATCCTCGTGAGGTCGTGCGCCCATCACGACCAGATCGATTTGTTTGTCACTGACCAGCTCCACGAGAGCGTTCGCGGGTGAGCCCACCAGCATATGAACCCGGTCTTCGTTGAATTCAACCTTGAAATCGTTCAACACGCTACCGCATTTATGCTTGAACTGATCCTTAAGGGAGTCGACATAGTCAGCCAGGTCAGCACGCAGTTTCTTGCCCTTTTGACCTTTGTTGCCATAGAGCGGCATCGCATGCAGATAGTGCAGCTCGCTGCCATTGGCCTCGGCGATCGAAGCGGCGGCGCGCAGGACCTTGATGTCGAGTGCATCACAGGCCACATCACTATGCGTGCCACCCAGTGTTGCGAGCACACGTTTCGGACGTGTGTGGGTTTTACCCCGCGAAACCCAGAGTGTGCACGGGCAATGCTGCAGCAGGTCTCGCGACGGACACTCGGTCAACATTCGGCTGACTTTGTTGCCGCGCTTCGCGACGATCTTGACAAGGTCATGATGGTTTTTCATGACTTCACGAGAAATCTCGATGAAGGTCTTGCCCCAGCGCAGCTCCGATTCCACCTGCTCCACGCCTTCGGCCCTGGCATGATCGACCAGGTCGTCCAAGATCGCCTGCCTCTCGGCGATGATACGCTTTTTCAGCTTGTCCGGATGGCGTACGTTCCACCACTCCGCAGTATCTTCAGGGAAATCGCTGATGACGTGCAGCAGCTTGATGGCGGCCTGATTGGCCTTGGCGAGCTCAATTGCTTGCTCTAACATTTCGAGATTGCCTGAGTGCGTCTCGACACAAACCAGAATGCTGTTAAACTGACTCATAACTTCTTCCTTTGATTGCAGATGAATTTCATCGGTAAGCGATCGTCCCTGTAAGCAAGCGCGCAAGGTTCACCCATGTTCTCCATTACCGTCATCTGTTCATCCGAAAATATCAGAGGTAATGTTGTCAAACCAGCTTCTCGCATAGGTGGCTTCCATTTTGCGTTCCCAGGCAGACGCATCGAGCGGTGATGAACCCCCGGCACCCTCGACGGAAACGATACTGCCTTTGTCCAGACGATAGACAGCTGCCACAGAAATGCCATAATCGGGTGCAATTATGCTGTAACAGGTGTTGATATAAGAGGGTGCAGGGGGGGCAGTCCCGTCGATCAACGCACTGATCGCCGCTGCGCAGACCTTGGCCTGGCTGTTAGCGGAATAACCGGCCTTTGGCATCGAACCGGCAATACAGGCGTCACCGATCACGTGGATGTATTCGCGATTGCTGGACTCGAAGGTCTGTTGATCGACCGGGCACCAGCCCTTGTCATTGGTCAGGCCTGCTGCCTCGGCGATGGTGGCGGCCTTCTGCGGCGGGATTACGTTCAACACATCACCCCGGTGCGCATCGAATTCGGTGTACAAAGTGCGCTTTTTTACGTCAACACGCAGCACCCGGCCATCGGCGGATGCAGGGACCCAGCTGATCATGCCGGGGTAGTTCCTCTCCCAGCCTTGTTCGAACAATGCCTGTTTGGCGAAGCTGTCCTTTGCGTCGAGTATGATGACTTTGCTGCGTTGCTTGCCAAGCTGAGTCAGGTAGTGGGCAATCAGGGCCGCTCTTTCGTAGGGGCCAGGCGGGCACTTGTAAGGATTCGGTGGCGATACGATGTATACCCTACCTCCATCTGGCATAGCCTCGAGTTGCCGACGCAGCAGCAGGGTTTGTTCGCCAGCCTTCCATGCGTGTGGCAGGACTTGCGCGGCGTCGCTGTCATAGCCCTCGATCGCATTCCATTTGAAACTGACACCGGGTGCAACGATCAGTCGGTCGTATCCAAACTCCTCGCCGCCGCGCGTCGACACGATGCGACTCTCTGCATCGATCCGCGTCACTTCGTCGTGAACCACCTTCACGCCGTAAAACGAGGTCAGCGGCTGATAGCCGAACGACAGGCTCGCAAGGCTGCGCTCGCCGGCGACCACTTCGTTGCTGAGCGCACACGAGACGAACTGCTCGTCTTTTTCGATCAGGATAACTTCGATACGCGGGTCCGCCAGACGCAAATATTTCGCCGCCGTTGCACCTCCATAACCGCCACCAACAACGATCACGCGAGCCCGGAAAGCACCAGAGCTGAGCAGCGGGTAACCCAGCATGCTGGCCGCGGCCGTCCCCGTCAGAGTGGTCAGGAACTGTCTGCGTGACAATTTGTGCATGTCCGGGTCTCCTTAGCGCTGACTGGCATAAAAACTCGCGAGGGCCTCGAGATCCTCCTCGTCGAACTCGCTAACCGCGATACTCATGAACAGGTGAGGCATCCTGCGCTCCCATAACCAGTATTCCTCCAGCACGATCTGCAGATAATCCTTCCACTGGCCCGCCAGCCTGGGTGTGGTGTCATTCTGAAAACGGCCGTTGTCCTTGTGGCAGCTGCTGCAGCCGTCGCGATGAATGCGTTTGCCGGCTTTGACTTGTTTAGGGTCCAGCTCTTGTGGTGGTGAAATCCACACCTCGGATGCGAAAAAGGCTGCCAGCGCGTCGATTTCGGCGTCATCGTAACCGCGTGCGACTCGGCCCATAATCGTCGATGGCCGTTTTCCGGTTTTGTAGTCGCGCATGGTCTGTTCCAGATAAGCTTCCGGCAAACCGGCTATGATCGGCATCGGGCTGGCGCTTTGGCCGCGTGGGCCGTGACAGCCGGCACAGGCATCGGCCAGCATGCGGTGGCTTGGTTGAGCATGGGCGGTGTGTATTTGAAACAGCACCAGGACTAACGGTATCGACCAGAGCAGGGAGGATTTCATCGGCAAATCTCAATCATGTTGTTTTTTCACGGACCTGATCTTCTATTCCTGTTGGCCACTCTGTTTGGGGTTCATCGCTCAATATCGGAATGACACGCGAAATGAGGTAGAACACCGCGAAAGGCGCGCTCAGAATGATGATGGCGGGTAACACGCCTTCGCGTGCCAGGAATTCGAAGTGGAATTCGCTGAAGCCGCGATCGGACTTGGAAATCAACTGACCGCCGACCACGACATTGAAACGCATGAACAGTACTTGCAGGACCAGCATGAAGCTGGCGAGGTTGGCCAGGTAGAGCAGGCGCTTGCCCCAGGGGTCGAAGATCGTG
This sequence comes from Gammaproteobacteria bacterium, assembly GCA_029287815.1. Lineage (GTDB taxonomy): Bacteria > Pseudomonadota > Gammaproteobacteria > SZUA-229 > SZUA-229 > JABDQW01. The sequence continues at coordinate 6,854 of JARFQK010000089.1, read as the reverse complement.
ATGTAACCCAGGATCAGGAAAGGTATTACTGAGAGTATCAGCAGTTGCCCGACCAGGAAGGTGCCGTAGAGCGGGCCCGATAACAGCGGGCCGATGACCGACCAGTGGTGGCCGTGCTCATAGGCGACGTAGACGATCTCGAGACCCTCGAGGAAGAAGTCGATGATGAAAAATCCCCACAGGAATACCATCAGGTTATGGATCATGCGGAAGTCATAGGGTTGCCGAGTGCGCCAGCGGATGAAGCTGTACATCAACATCAACATTGCGATGCCGCTGACGATGGCTGACATCAGGAAGATGATCGGCTGCAGCGGTGTCGCCCACCAGGCATTGGCTTTGACGGATCCGAAAATAAATCCGACGTAGCCGTGCAGAAAACACGCCCAGGGTATGCCGATTGCGGCGAGAAAGGTTGTGAGTTTATGGTCAAATCTCGCCGCTTCTGGCGTATAGTCCGTCACCCCCAGCGTCAGTGCCTTCCATACCAGGCCGGCGACCCCCTGTGTTTCCTTTGCTTTCTGGATGAAATACTCGCGATAGACCAGCCAGAGCTCGACCATCAGCAGGATCATGTAACTGCTGTAGACGAAGCCGAAGACGCTCATCGCCGAGGTGGTATGGGGTGTGAAGAATATGTTGAACGCGCGCAATGGCTGGCCGAGATGCAGCAACAACGGCACCGCCGCAAAAAGCCCGAAGCAGAACGCCGAGACCAGCGCGAAGCGCGCGATGTTTTCGAACGCCTTGATCTTGAAAACGTGGTAGAGCGATGAAACGACAAAGGCGCCGGCGACCAACCCCGTGATATAGGGATAGATCACGATCATCAGCGACCAGTGGACCTCGGCCTCGTTCGGAAAGTAATAATTCAGTAGGGATTCGTTCGGCAGCATCTCACACCACCACTCTGGGCAGGCTCAAGTAGAAACACATCGATTCGGTATGGTGCTCGGGCTTCAGCACGTCCCACTGATCGGCCTGACGTACCTTGGCCACTTCGCTGTTCGGATCATTCAGATCCCCGAACATCCTGGCCTGCGTCGGACAAACCGTAACACAGGCAGGTAGCTTGCCTTTCGATACGCGATGGTAACACCAGGTGCATTTGTCGGCGATGCGTTGCTCGCTGTTGATGAACCTGACGCCATAGGGACAGGCTTGCACACAATAGCTGCAGCCTATGCAGTGTTCCGAGTCCACCAGGACGAATCCTTCTGCGGAGCGATAGGTTGCACCCACCGGACAAACCTGAATGCAAGGCGCCTCGGCGCAGTGGTTACACAGCTTTGGAACAAAAAATGAATTGAGCGCCTGTGCGGCGGTTTCGTCATCGAGCTTCTCGAAACCATTCATGCCGCCTTCCGGTGAATCCACTCTAACACCATCCGGCGTGACCACATAGCGCTCGATCCATGTCCGATACTGACCGTCGGGGACGTCATTCTCGACACTGCAGGCTTTTACACATTGCCCACAGCCAATGCAGCGGCTGACATCGACCACGAAGGCAAAGTCACGTTCCGCGGCTTGTCCGGTTGCGTTCGCGTCCTTGGTGTCGCTCAAAGCAGCCACGACCGGGTGGCGATAAACCATGTAAAGGCCGGCCGCTGCGCTACCGGCGAGTAGTTTTTGCAGAAAAGCGCGTCTGGCTTTTGAAGTCAGGGTCGACATTGCGTCACCTCACGGAACCTGTTTGGTCGTCTTTTTGCGCGGGTTTTGAAGTCTGTGTCACTCGCGCACGTTTGGCCGAAATCTGCCGTGGTTCGTGCGGATCATGGCAGTCGCGACAGAGTCGGGTGATCTCGACATCAAAATACCAGTGGCCGGTGCTTTCGTTGTCGAATTGTGGAAACTTCTCCGGCCTGGATATCAGTTGAGCGTGGCAGCCAAGGCACAGGGTGTTATCGCGGTTGATGTTGGCCGCTTCATGGTGTTTGCCATCTCGAACGTGAGCCGAGAGCGGACCGTGGCAGTTTTCGCAGGCGAGTCCTTTATGGTTGCCATTCGCTAGGGCTTGAAAGTGTTCCTTGTGTTCGGCAACTTTTTCAGCAATCCGCTTCTGATCGTGACAGTCAGAGCCGGCACAAGATTCGTTACCACCAATCTGCAGCGGCTGCAGCTTTAGTTCCTCAAGGGAATCTGCTCGGAAGAAATGCTCAAAATCCCAGCTTGATGGTATCGCAAAACCCCTAAACGCTACGAACCCTACAACAGCAATCACGAGTAGCGCTGCCAGGCGGTAAATGTGCGACCTCGGCGATACATTCATCCGGTTGCTCCATCGCAGTGGAAAAAGAGCTCATCGCTGCACGTTACTCTGAAGTCGGTGCGAGAAAACGACCCGTCGAGTTCAAAATACAGCACAACAGGCCGATATCTTATGCTTGCGAATCCGTGCCTCGAGGTTTCTCTCCGGCGCGTCTGCGCAAGTCGGGACTTTTCACTCATCCTTGAAACGGCTTGTGAGTGGCTTAAACGACCCCCACGTTTTGTGGCTGGGACCGTATCAAAGTAGCAAACCTGAAGATTATTTTTATTGATCCAGAGCAATTTAAGGAGGATAAATCGTGCATAAAAAATGGTTTGGCTGGGCGATCAGCAGCCATGATAGGGCATTGAACAATGCTTTTGCAGGCATTCATGACCACTTCAGATTTGGATAAAAAGTATATATAAAACAATAATATATATCACCTAAAACGCGCCGGTGCGCATAGATATTTTAATATTGTCAATACAAAATGGAGTCCGCGTTAAAGTTGTTCAAAAAATCAAGATAACTTGTCGATATTTCGCTCGAAGCTTCGGAGCACCCGACGGCTGCAGCTGTCGTGTCACTGTCAGTCCAGCGTGCGGTTCGCTGCGTTTACATTTCAAAGAGTGTCAGCTCGACGAGCATTGCTGCGTTTCGGGTTAACTTCCGCATTCCCGGAATTTGTCATCGATCTAGTTTTTAGAAAGCACAAAAATCGATCAACTAACCTATACTTTTTTCAGTAACTTAGTGTGTTTCAGCAAGACTTTGAATTTACAAACACTCGGCAATGGACCGGAGCTTTGCGGGACTCGATCACCGAGATGGCCCGGATAATTGTCTGTATTTGTAAGCGGTCTTTACGTTAAGAGGACATTTGGTTGATACGCAGCGTATCAAACACCGGCTATTGCTGCTTCTTTGGGAAGGATGTTAGAAATAACCACACAGCCAGACATAATGAAAACAGACAGTCAGTCAAAAAGCGCACCAGTTGACGGACGGATTGGGGAATTCAATGCGTTGATCGCCACGGCATTGGAACGCCTCAAGGCCGAGCTTCGTGCCAGACTTTCCGGCATGCTCGATCTCGCTGAGATGTATTTGAGCGATCTATCCGAGATGCCAGAGTCGATTGGCGATCACGATCCTGAGTTCGACGATGGGGCCGATAAAAAAGGGGATTATTACAAGAAGCTGATTCAGTTGCTTGCCTCTGAGCGCAGCAACATCGAGAAGGCATTCTTTCAGGCACTGCACGAGAACGCTGGCCAAAACACATTGCAGAATGATGAATTACCACTGGGTAACACGCTGTCATTGGTCGATCAAGACGAAATGGATGAGATGGTCGCCGTTACCGCGATGTACTCAAACGCAATGGCTTTGTACGAGGAGGAGGTGAACGATCTGCAGGCCCGTTTCGAATACCTCGAAACGTCATCTGACTTTCGTTTGCCCAAATATATTTTTGATCCCAGGCATATCTGTGGCGCCTTTCAAACTGCACTCAAGCGGGTTGAAATGTCGCTGAGCTACCGGCTGGTGATGTACAAGCTGTTTGATCAGGATGTAAGCTCATGTCTGGGTGACACGTACAAGGCAATCAATCAGTTATTCATCGAAGCAGGCGTTCTCCCCGAAGTTGTTTACTCCCTGAGGCACCAGGACCCAGGAACGCAGTCTGACCATAGGAATAGCTCGATTGAGGACTCGGGTTCGAGTGACGCAGATTCGCCGGCACAAAGCGGCGCAACCGCTGAAACCGCGGAACATGGCCAGCAAAACGACGCAGGTGGCGGCGTCTCCGGTCTGCCGCAGAAAATCAGTCGCTTTATTGGTCAGTTCATGAAAGGCCTGACTAGCGTAAAAGGCGAGGGGGTCCCCAGTTCGTTCACTGCGGATCCGAATGATTCAGATACGGATCGTTGTTATTCGCGAGACGACCTGATGGGCGCGCTTTCGAAAATCCAGACCGATATAGCTGGGGCCGAATCGGAGCATGTTTCCGCAATCGATGCAGAGCACATTAAGCGCGCGGTCATTGCCGATATGGGGCGAAGCAATGGCGGCGCTGTCACAAAAACCGTGCACGTGATCGATCAGCGGTGCATCGATTTTGTCGGAATGCTATTCCAGGCGATCGCGAAGGATGAGAGCATTCCAATGGTGGTTACCAATCTGCTGATGTACCTGCAAATCCCGATCATCAAAGTCGCGATGCTCGATGAAAATCTGTTCATGCAGGAAGATCATCCAGCGCGCAAAACCCTCAATCTGCTGACCAAAGCCGGGAGAGGCGTGTCTGACACAACCGACAGAGTATATGGTGAGCTGAAGCGCATCATTGACCGCATTGTACAAGAGTACGACGTCGATCTTGCCAGCTTCGATCTGGCGGTTGACGATCTGCAGGCGCTGATTCGCAGCGAGGAAGCAATCGCTGTCGAAACTGAAAGGACCGAGCAGCATGCAATCATAAAACAGCATGCTCGCGAAGTTGTGCTTAAGGAAATGCGACGGATCATCACGCACAAGGTGATCCCAAAGGATGTTCGGCCTCTAGTGTTAAAGTATTGGCCGACATTGATGTTCAATCATTATATGAGTCATGGCATCGAAAGCGATGAGTGGCTCTTGTCTCTAGAGTTGTTCCGACTGATGATGGAGTATATGCAGCCCATCCACAATGAATCTCAGTGGAAAACCCTCAAGGATAATCATCAAGCGCTGATCGACTCAATCAAAGAGGAGCTGTATAAAACGCGACAGCATAAGGCGGAAATCGATGCCCAGGTATTGGCATTGGTACAGGTTTATCGGAGAATGCTCGATAGCTATCAGAACCAAGTCGAAAAAGTGCCGGAAACACCGGTTCAGGCTGATGAGGCAGCTGCGCCAGATCATTTCGAAACAGCTGGGGCGGCGCAAGAAGAAAACATCGCAGACCACGATGACAATCAGGCGGCCAGGATTGAAGAACAGCTTAGAATCGCAAGTGACAAGATATCGAAACTGCCAAGCTATGTGCAACCTGGTGTCTGGTTCGAGGTATTCAACGGGGAAGACAAGCCGGTGCGCCATCTGAAGCTTTCAGTCGTGTTGACCGACGTCGCAAAGCTGGTCTTCGTTGATCGTCACGGTGTCAAGGTCATGGAAAAGGATGCCGAGGATTTCTTGCTTGAGCTGAACAATATGCAATCCAAGCTTATTGCGAACCACGCGACATTTGAACATGCACTGGGCGCGGTGATTCACCACATCGCTGAGTGAGGTTCGAAACGCTTAGCTCATCGAACATGAAGGGCTCTAGTCCGAATGGCACTTAGTTAAGGAAGCTCTGAATAATTCGTCCCTGAATTATCAGAGCGCGGGAAACACAAAATGCGATTTTCCGTTCCCCTTCATATTCAATCGCTTAAGGCGTTTGAATATGGCGGCGCTTCCTTGCGCCGCGGAAACTCTGAATTAATCAGAGTTTCCTTAAGCCAATACGGGTTGCTTCTGGAGGAAATGTCGGCGGCAGGGAAGCCGCCGTCGAGCCTACACGGACGTATTCACGGCGTTTTCCGGAAGAAGTAAACCGTGTCGGCCGGTCGATTGCCCGATGATAGCTGTTAAGTAAGTGCCATTAGCTCTAGACCGCATTTCTCACCAGGCGGCGTAGGATACTGGTGAGAAATGCGGGTTAACCTTGTGTCCAACGGCTCTACACTACAATGAGTGCTTCGTTGGCTTGATCGGGGTGACTGGGGAGTTCTATACTGCGTCGAGCAAAATCCAATCTGGAGAACTCATTTGCGATATCTTTCAAGTGCTGCGATGCTGATCACGGTTGTTCTCGTCGTGCCCAGGACCTTTGCCACAGATTCGTGGGGATCATTGGAGCTGCTCGGTCGACAAGTCGACCCCGGCATGAGCGCTCGATTCCCGTTTATCCCCGATGAGTCGTTCGAGGCCTCCTACCTGAATACACCTGTTTTCGTTGCCCGCGGAGCTCGCTCTGGACCAACACTGTGCCTGACCGCAGGTGTCCATGGCGATGAATTGAACGGTGTCGAGATCGTTCGGCGCACGTTCTCGAAAGTCGATGCTTCAACCCTGCGCGGCACACTGATTGGCCTGCCAGCGATCAATGCCGAGGGGGTTCGCACCGGTAACCGCTATCTCTCTGATCGGCGCGATCTTAATCGGGCTTTTCCGGGCAGTGCTGGGGGCAGCGTCGCCGCAATTATCGCCCACGCGGTATTCACCGATGTCGTGAGGGAGTGCGATGCGCTGTTGGATTTTCACACGGCCTCAAACCGCCGCACCAATCTTCCGCAGATTCGCGCGGACCTGGATGATCCCGCGACCAACGCACTCGCAGCTCATTTCGGCATAGGCATCGTGGTTGGCGGTAAGGGGCCCGACAAGAGCTTGCGTCGTGAGGCGACCAAAGCCGGCATACCGGCGCTGATCTACGAAGCGGGTGAACCCTATCGCTTTCAGGAGGACGAGATAGAGAGAGGCGTGCAAGGCGCAGGGAATATCATGGCTTTTCTCAATATGACCGATGATCAGGATCGGGTAGTGCCAGATACGCGGGTTTACACGC
>JARFQK010000085.1 GCA_029287815.1 Gammaproteobacteria bacterium | reverse complement strand
GTGTTTCTTCCTCGCCATCACCGATCCAGCACTCGAGGATTTCTTGCTGCTCGGCAATACTTCGTATCGTATCGGCGTGGCCGCAATCGGCGAGGATTTCGATGATGCGCATTCAGCGGGCTCTTGGAAAATTGGAAATGTTTGGAGACGCTATTATAACTGTGAGCATCAAGAATATACCTGTTAGTGCACTATCGCGGGGATCACAACGCCAGTAAAGCCGATAGCTAACGCCGGCTAATCGTATGTCATCACTTGCCTGAACCATTTCTCGTTGCCTTGGAGTTCGACGGCGAGCTGTCTTCTGATTGTCCCGCTTGATCGGTGTCCGTTTTCCGATCACGCAGTTGCCGGGCAGGCTCCCGCAGCCAGCGGAATGCCGCGAAATCTTTCAACCGCGGACCGTTATAAAGGCCGATCATGATGATGAGCGCCAGCGTAATCGCGTGTGTTTCCGGATAAGACACCAGCCAGTTGCCCCAATGAGCCTGCAGTAGCACGAGCATCGATACGACCACAGTCATTACCGTCCAGAACAGGCGCACTACAGCCGAGTACAGACCTCTCTCGTCGTAAACACTATAGATACGATCCACCAGCATCGTCAGAATGAGCATCGGCAATAAGGTTACTGTACTGTCGGTAGCCGGATCGAAGTAATTGATGCCGGATACTACGAAGGACATACTCAATGCGACCAGGGTGAACACGATGGCTAAACAGCTATCAATAGAACGATTGTCCCCGGCGTCGTTACTTCGATGGACTCATTTCGCGATTAAGACGCCAGACCATCCATGACAGTAGCACGACGCCGATGATCAACGCCGACCACAGTAGTATTTTCCGCCATGGGTAGGGCAGTGGTGCGGGTTCGAGTTTCTCAATGCCGCCCAGAAGATACCCAGAGGCTGAACTGGCCTGCCTGATCAACACGGCGCCACCAGGTCTGTCATCGCTAAACAGTGCAGGGTCTATGGACTGTTCGAGGGGGCCAATCGTTCCGCTGCCATAAGCAATCGTATAGGGAGGTTGACCCTGCGCGACAAAGGTCAGGACGTGTGGTATCCAGCCCAGTTCCAGCACTGGCACGTACTGATCGAGTACGTTTCCACCGCCTGCCTCTTTGATTCGCCAGTAGCGGTCGTTGGTTGTGTTGAAACTGACCGCCGGGCTGATCAGCAGAGTCCCATCGGCCCTGAGCAGTTTGTAAAACTTGCCATGATATTTTCGAGACCAGTCGTCTTCGGCGCTCGGTCGTGATGCCAACTCGACCTGGATCAGCATGTTTTGTTCCGGGATCACGATCCGGGCATGGTCGACCGGCCAGTGGCCGCCCGTGTCAAATTCGAAGGTGGCCGGCGACCCTGGATTCTTTGTTCCTGAGACCCTGATCCAGTAACGCTGTGGCGGCTGATCCTTGGAAGCAAATCTCACCGTGGCCTGTTTAAGCGTGACTTGGTGCAAACTCGCCGGCCAGCTGATGCGCAGGTAATCATAGGCCGCTGCCGGCAACTTGATCTCGTGTTGGGTGAGCTGGTGATCACCAAACTGCAGGTCGGTCAGGGTGGCGTTTTCAACCAATGGTTGCCAACTCGACAGATCATCGCTTCCATCGATATTGATACTCGCAGAAAATCCCGTTTCCTTGGCCGATTCCCAGTCGAGAATGAGTTTGTCGGGCTCATGCTGAAGGTTCGAAGCATCGATCAAATATGCGGAGATCGCTTCGCCCGCTTTTGATGGGGTGGCTTGTCGGACGATGTTGATAACCGCCCCATCCCGGTCGGTAACGATACGCACGGCCTGGCTGTCTTTGCCGGAGACTTCGTCGGTGTAAAGCGGAAAAATTGGCAGTGCTGTTGGTGCTGGTGGTTCTTCTTTGCCGGCTTCGGGACTGCGCAATATATGTGGCATGATCATGCCGGAGGCATCGAACACCCGCAGATCGCCCAGATCCGGGCGGACGGCGTTCTTGTGGATTTCTTCAGGTAACCACAGTTGCCACAGCGATGCCTGACCGGGTGTGTCGAGTTCTATCCCATAGGCAAAATCACTCGGCACGGGTGTGACCGCCTGCGCGGTCATTGCGCCCACGAATGCGAGCAGTATGACAATAGAAGTGAGGCGCTTGCTCATGCCGAGTCTTTGGTCTTCGGTGGCATCGGTGACAGATAGCCGATCAGCAGAATCAGTAGTCCGACAACAATGAACGACACGATGCGAGCGATGGTGCCGATATCGGCGAGATCGACCAGGAACAGTTTCACAACGACTGCTCCGAGCAGGATGGAGCCGATCAGCCAGGTCAGGCGCTGTTTCATCCGGGTTGCTACAACCATGATCAACAGAGCTGCGAGCGTCCATATAATCGAAACCGAGGTCTGGTAACGCGGTGAATTCCAGAGTGCATTCATCGTGAACGGGACATCCGAGTAAAAATGTATGGCTCGGGCAATCATACCATTCATGACCAGAAAAGCCGCAGTGAACCAGGCGTAGCGGCGGAGCTTTTCATCAAGTTGCAGATTGTTTCGGCGCAACCAGAGGAAAGCCGTCGCCAGCACAAAAAGCTGCGTGGCCTCGTGGGGATTGAGCGCGGGAAGATAAATCAACGGCGATGGATCGCCCGTTTGAAAGCTTGCGATGACGGCCCAGAGCCCGGTGACGGCTACCGGTAGCCCTAGACCGATGCCCAGGTAATCATTTTCAAACCGCTTCAGTGGCCAGGCGAGCATTCGACGCATGGATGGCAGCGAGGCCACTGCCAGCGCAGGTA
>JARFQK010000046.1 GCA_029287815.1 Gammaproteobacteria bacterium | reverse complement strand
CCAATGCTGCGCGAGAATTTTATTCAACGTGTATTCGTCTACTACCGTTGGCAGGAAATGACGAAAAACGGGCTTTCGGTAGCCGATCTAATGACCTTCCATCAACGCCACAGCATGATCCTGCTCGCGCACGATGAAATCAAATTTCGAAAACTGGACCCACTGCTTGCCGGCGTCGACAGAATAAACCTTAACCGCGTCGCTGAAGAATACCTGTTGCGCATCATGACCTGCCTGAAGTCACGCGCATCGAGGAAACGACATTCAAACGTGCTGATGCACGTAATGGGATTCTTGAAGAACAAGATCAGCAGTGATGACAAACAGGAATTGATCGAGATCATGGATAGCTACCGGCACGGCAGGGTACCTCTGATCGTTCCGATAACCTTGATGCGGCATCACTTGCGTCGCTACCCTGACGAGTACATTAATAGTCAGTATTACATGGCGCCCTACCCCGAAGAACTAATGCTCAGAAACACGATCTAGTTGTTTATCGACGGGAGAACAATATGACACCTCAACAACAGAAGCTGCACGACATGACGAAACAGCTCAACGACAGCGACTGCTGGATCTGGCAAGGGCAGGTCTCTAACAGCGGTTACGGCCGTGTGATGGAGGTGCAGGCTAACCGCAGCACCAAGATGGTCAGCGCGCAAACCGCCAGTTACCATGCCTTTGTTGGCGCCGTACCTAAGGGCCACCTGGTCAAACAGAGCTGCGGCCAGCGTCTTTGCATCAACCCGAAACACCTCGAGCTGATCGCGGTCTGCGTCTTGCGCGAATGACAGCCATTCTGTCGTTGTTTTAATTGATTTACCTCTTGCCAATCAGAACTGCTCTGACTGGCAAAAAGCCGATACCCCCAGTCGCGACATCAAACATTAACACAGCTGTAACTTCACACCCAGATCCATCCATGTTTGTCTATTTCAGTCCGCAGATGAACGCAGATTGACGCGGATAGTTCTTTGTTCTTACGCTGTGATGGAGCGGCGCGTCCGTGCGCCGCAGAAGCTCTGGATTAATCAGAGTTTACTTAACATTTTTTTGATGCAATTGAGGGTAGAGCCAAGTTCGGGCAACATATCTGTGTGTATCTGCGTTCATCTGTGGATTTAGAACTTCCTGATCTGGCTTTTGACCTCATTGACGACTGATTCGTCCAGCGGATCAATCCCGCTTCTGTAGCTTGCGACCAGCTTGCCTTCTTTATCAATCAGGTACTTATGGAAATTCCAGCGGGGATAGGTGCCGGCCGCTGCCGCGAGTTCGCGGTATAGCGGATCGGCGTAACGTTCTGACACCCGAGTTTTGGCGAACATCGGAAATTGAACGCCGTAAGTCGTGCGACAGAATGTTTTAATCTGGTATTCGTTGCCGGGCTCCTGTTGTCCAAAATCGTTCGACGGGAAGCCGAGCACGACCAGGCCGTCGTCCTGATACTGCTGATAGAGCTTTTCCAGCGAGTCATACTGATCCGTATATGCGCATCGGCTTGCAGTGTTGACGATCATAATCACCTTGCCCTGGTAAGCTTCGCACAGATTGATCACCGTCTTGTCGTTTAGCGTTCGGACATCGAAATCCAACAAAGGTGAGCATTGCTTGGCTGCCGCATCCAGACTGAACAATACCGCCACTAAGAAGATTAGTTTACTCATCATGCTATTACCTCATTTGATTAAGGTGCTGCTATCGCCTAAAGCGGGATGTCGGTAAGGGAGGTGAACTTGACAATACCATCGGGTAACTTGCGCAGCCGGCGCACACCCTCCCCACCAACCCATATGTCGATATCATCTGAGACCTGCTCGCGCAGTTCCACCAAATGTCTGCGTATGCTGCTGTACTGGTAGGCTCCACTGAACGTGACGCCGACAATATCAGCACGCAGTTGCTCTACCGCCTGCGCAATCTGATCCATTGGCACTTCCGCACCCAAATTGATCGCAGTGATCCCACGCGACGATAGAATGGCTGCGAGCATCAGAAGACCCAGCGTGTGCTCCTCGTTCGGCAGCGTAGCCAAGAGCACGACCGGTTTCCTCGCCGTTCTCTGTAATCGGGTAAATTCGGTGTTAAGGAACTGCACCAGCTGTTGGGAGAGAAAATGCTCCTGATAGATCTGCAATTGCCCGCCTGCCCACATCTCGCCAACACAAGCCAAAAGTGGAACGATGGTCTTGTTCACAAACGGCTCCATATCCTGTTGCTGGTAACGCCGCTGAAGCAACGCCCTGGTCGTGTTGACATCCATCGCGCAAACAGCATCCAGCAGATCGGTGATCTCCGCGTCACGCTGCACGCCTTCGGGTGATTGCAAACGGGCTTCGAGCTGGTCAAGATCGGTAGCGCTCAAACGAAGCAATTTGCCGGGTCGCAGACCTTGATCGAGTAGCCGCCGCACGCGCTGCAGCTGTCTTAACTGAGACTCAGAATAGGTCCGCTCACCCTTGTTGTTGCGTGAAGGCTCAGGGAACCCGTACCGGCGCTCCCATACACGTAAGGTGTCGCGCGCAATTCCAGTGTCTCGCTCGACAATTCCGATCGGGTAGATTGCTTCAGTGCTCGGCATTTTTGAACCGTTGTGTTCGAGATTTTTCTCAATAGTAACACAGTTTGTCCTAGACAAAACGGTTTTGTTCCGTATACTATTCGCCATTGGCTAGAAAAAGCACGCTGGAAGCTTCGATCAGATCGAGGAGAGTAAAAATGAGTGAGTACAAACTGCAGATGCTTAATACTGAAAAATTCGACGATCAAGCAATAATGGAAGCGGAGAAAGCAGGCATCGAAATATATTCGCCTATGGTCCCCGGCAGTCGCCTGCACGCGGTCATGCATAACCCAATTGACAGCGGCATCGACGAAGGCTGATTAATGATTCAAGGGCAGCCATCACTCCCTCCCTCAATCACATATCCCCGGTCGAGTGATGTGCTTGCGCTACTGGAGAGGGCATATGACCTCTCCAGTTATTTTTAACTTAACAACCAGCAGACATGTCAAGATCTAAATCCATCGAGGCGCTCCGGCGCCGAAGCAATGCTCAGCCGCCTCTTCCCTGCAGGGGCTGTACGCGGGACTGCAAGCGCTATTTCAGCTGTGGTCGCAAGCCCTGGCGGTGATGGCAGCGTCTGGCAGGCACGCTTACCACTGTACACGGACATACCGCGGCATAACGCTAACGCAACGCTGTCGGCCGCACATGTAGGGGTTGCCGATTTCGACATAATCGGTACGATCAATCGGTAGGACTAACCTGCTGAAAAATGTGAGCGAGCGGTTCACGCTGAGCACATGCGCCGATATTCTTCTTCGTAGAAAAACGCTTTCTCCCCGAATGCCGGTGTCAAATCGTCCAGCCAGGTTGCGCGATCGTCGTATTTGGCGAAGAAAGGCCGTTGGACCCATTCTCTATTGCGACCCTGAATGAATCGCATCGCGAACACCTTCTCACCACCTACTTCGGCCACGCCCTGGATTTCAACCTTGCCTGGCCCAGCGCTCATTGATGGACCGCGAGCGGTGCGACCAAGACCGGATACTTGCTGCATCGCATCACGATAGATTGACCAGGTCTTTGCCAGAGGCACCTCGAAATAGTGTCTTGGCCCGGTATCACGCTCGACAAACATGTAGTAAGGCACGATGCCCTGCTTGACCTGGTCACGCCATAGCCGCGCCCAAACCTCGGCGTTGTCATTGATTTTGGCGAGCAACGGGCCCTGGCTGCGGATCTCCGCGCCGGTATTGCGAATCAGCCGGATGGCCTCGTGCGCAACCGGTGTATCTAACTCACGCCAGTGGTTGTAGTGGGCCATGATCGCAACGTGCTTGCCTGCGTTAACCAGTTCTTCGAACAATTTCAGTAAATCCGATGCATCAGGATCGCTGACGAAACGATACGGCCAAAAGGTCAGTGACTTCGTGCCGATGCGTAAAGTCTGAATATGCTCGAGTTGTGGCGACAGCAAGTCTTGCAGATAAGGCTTCAGGTTGGCGGTTTTCATGACCATTGGGTCTCCACCCGTGAGCAACAAATCGCTGACTTCCGGGTGCGATTTCAGATATTGCATCAGACGCTCTGACTCTTTTGCCGCAAACCGCAACTGCTTATCACCTACGAACTGCGCCCAACGAAAACAGAAGGTGCAGAACGAATGGCACACCTGTCCCTGGCTAGGGAAGAACAAAACCGTTTCGTTGTACTTGTGTTGCAACCCTTCCAGCGGCTCGCCCCGCAGCTCCGGCACATTGAGTTCCATCTGCCCTGCGGGATGCGGATTCATCGTCGCGCGCACGCGCTCGACCGCCATCTTTAGTTCGGTTGCTGGCGCTTCGGCCCGGATCAAGTCTGCGATTTCAGAAAAATGCTCAGAACTGAGCATGTCTTTTTGCGGAAGTACCAGGCGGAAAATAGGATCATCCGGGATATCGCACCAATCAACCAGTTCGTCCAACACGTAATCATTCACGCGAAACGGCAATACACTGGCCACGACCCGCGTGTCGAAACGGTCTGATCGACTCAACCGTTGCAGTTGCGGAATGTTCTCGATCTGGCGGTGGGTATATACATTGAACTTGGCTGCTTTGATGGCGCCATTGGCCAGTTTGAGCGATGAAACAGAACTCATTGTTACCTCCTATTTGGCACATTTGGAATTCACGGGCGAGTGAATTTTTGCGAGTCGACAGCAGTTGGTATCGACAAATCAGACAGTTGCCTTGCTCAGGCAACAGAAGACCACGGTTGATGATCGCATGTTAGCGCATAATCACAGCGAACACACATAAGTGTATGGTTATATAATTTTTTTTAGATTTATAGGATCACTCGCACACAAGCCCTGGCCTAAAAATACCAGGCAAGCTGCGCGAACATGCCGAGCCCGGTGCTCAGCTGTTTGCCAGGGACATCAGAGTCGATGCCACCGAATTCAGTGCCCGCAGGCCCGATCGGCATATTCAGTGCCGCCAGAAACTGCCAGTCCTGCCGAAAATCATAAGCGCTGACCAGCTGCAGCAACATCGAGCCATCGCTCAGATTCGCAAATGCATTGGGCGTCAATGTCCACAGCGGCATCATTTCGACCATTGCGGACAGCGCCAGGTATTGCCGGCCGAGCGTGAACAGCTCGCCGCGGACGATGCGTTCGACCAGATCGGGGTTGCTGTTCAACGCCTCAGGGCTGTAATCACCGCCGGCGATGCCGAAGCCGTTATAGTAATACTCGGCGATACCGCTGATGTTCCTGCCCCACCCCACCCATGAGTACGACATGCTGGTCACCAGGCTGAGAACATTGTCGGTTTGCGTGTCCGTCAACGTGATATCACCGCGCCACACCGCACCGCCAATATTGGAAATTCCGCCGACACCCGCAATCGTGTCGTCGAAATGCTGGGCCAGCAGCAGATCGTACTCGCGTTCACCCGCGAAACCGTGGTACTTGGCTGCGACTGAATTGACATCGCTGCCGACGTCGCCATTGAGATCGCGGCGGATCACCCAGACAGCCTGAGCGTCATCACCGTTTTGGCGTAAATACTGGCCGTAGACCATGTCGTCGCCGGTCTTGTATTCCTTGTCGACCGCAGCCGGGTCGAATGGATTGAAGAAATCCATCGGTGTATAAATCAGGCCATTGCCCCAGCTGACGGCCTGGCGACCGATGCGAGCGACGGCTTGCGTGCTGGTGACATCGACATAGAGACGATCGAGCCGATGGACCAGGACGCTGTCATCGTCCTGGCTGATCACATGGGTCAGGTCCATCAGACGGAAGCGGTCCGTCGGGACGCGTTCTGGCACCAGGATATTCCCCGGCAGGCTGTTGGCCAGTATCAGGCTGTCGCCCTTGCCCGCGATCAACTGGTAATCCGCGTGAAGCCTCGCGCTTTCCTTCTGTCCGCCGAATTTAAGGCGCAGATCGCCGAACTGATCGACCGCCGGCGTATCGATGACATCGCGGAACAGACTGTCGTCCGGAAAGGTATTCAACAGAAAAAGATATTTGAGATGCCCACCCTTGAACAGGTCCAACTCGGCCGCCGTCGCCGCGGGCACTGCACATGCCACCACACAGCCAACCACGCAGGCGATCACGCACGGCCGCAGTATCGACTTCATGCGTTGCTGTGCTGGCTTTGCTGTTGCTCGTCGCTGATGATCTTGCCATCGCGCATCTTGATCAGGCGCTTGGCGTAGGCCATCACCCGGGTATCATGGGTGGCGATCACAAATGTTATATTGTGGTTCCGGTTGAGTTCTACAAACAAATCCATCAGCTGGGTGGCTGTGACCGAATCGAGGTTCGCTGTCGGCTCGTCCGCGAGGACCAGCGCGGGCTTGCCGACGATCGCGCGCGCCACCGCAACGCGTTGTTGCTGCCCACCGGATAGCTGGGCCGGCCGCCGGTCCTCCATGCCTTGGAGGCCAACCTCCTTCAGGATCTCGTGCGATCGGCGCGAGCGTTCATCTGCCGGTTCACCACGAACCTGCATCACAAACTCGACATTCTCCCTCGCAGTCAGCACCGGTATCAGGTTATAGGCCTGGAATACGAAACCGATCTTGTGCAACCGCATGTCGGCCAGCGGACCCTTGCCGAGCTCGTCAACCCGAATCTCACCGACCTTTATCTGACCGCTGTCGGGTTTATCGAGGCCGCCCATCGCGTTCAGCAGTGTGGTCTTGCCCGAACCAGACGGTCCCGACAGGCAGACAAAATCACCCGCCTCGATTTCGATCGAAACATGATCGAGTCCGGCGATGATTTCATCGCCTTGCTGAAAGGTTTTGCACAAGTCCTTGCACACAATGGAACTCATGAGGTCATTCCTGTTCTGGTCATTTTGACTTGAGTAGCGCTGAAGTAGTGCATCGCTGATGATCGTTGTCAGGTCTTGTTCAATGCTTCGATCGGGTCATAGGTCGCTGCGCGCCAGGAAGGCAGAATACTGGTCAACAGTCCGAGTACGATAACGATCAGGTTCGCCATGATCATGTCGTTCACTTTCAATGCCGGGTACAGCATGCTGCTGGTGCCCATCATCTCCATGCCTTCGGCGACCACGGAAATATCGACGCCATCGCGGAGCGGTATGATCGTGACAACCGCGATCACGTTGCCCAGCAACAACCCAATCAACAGCAACAACAATGATTCGATCAGTATCTGGTAGAG
>JARFQK010000410.1 GCA_029287815.1 Gammaproteobacteria bacterium | reverse complement strand
CCCGTGTCGGCGGGTCGATTGCCCGACGATAGCTGTTAAGTCAGTGTCATTCGCCTTAGCCCGCATTTCTCACCAGACGTCGTCTGTGCGATCATTATTCTCTCCATCAATGAAAATGCAGTCATCTTGGTAATATAATCGCACTCGACATCGATGCCAGCGCAAATGGATACTGAATATGAAGACGCTACGCGTCAAGACTCGCGATAAGATTCTGCTGTACGTTCTCTACATTACTGTGTCCTGCTTGTTCACCTCGGTGCTGAACATCATCCATGCGAAATACCTGCTGCACATAGCGCTCTCACCCGCGGCTTTTATCGCGCCGTTGTTCGCCGGTACGTTGTTTGGATACTTGCTGGCAAGAATAAAGCTATTGCAGGAACAGATGAGTCTGGTCGCGTACACCGATCCACTCACCAAAATCTACAACCGGCTCCACTTCAGTCATTTCATCGATGCGGAGATCGACAGGGTCAAGCGCTATGGCGGCACTTTTTCGATTATCTTTCTCGATATTGATGCGTTCAAGAGAATAAACGACGAATACGGCCACCTGGTTGGCGATGAAGCGCTCAAGGAAGTTGCCGCCGTCGTCAAGCACGCCAATCGCAAAGCGGATATTTTTGCACGCTACGGCGGTGAGGAATTCATCATTCTGGCGCCGGCGACCGATCTTCAGGGGGCATGCACGCATGCCGAGCGTTTGCGCCAAGACATCGCAGATCACCGTTTCAGAGAGGTGGGCAAACTGACGTGCAGCTTTGGCGTTGCAGAATACCGAGCGGGTCAGGACGATATGGGTTCCCTGTTCAAACGCGCAGACACGGCGCTCTACAACGCCAAAAACCACGGCCGCGACCGAGTCGAGACTGTCGACGCCGACCACGACAAGTCCGCTCTAGCAGGTAGCATACCGTTAAGGAAACTCTGATTGATTCAGAGCTTCCTAAATTTGGATTTTACCGTGGAGCAGCCGCTTCGATTTTGAAGGCAAGATCGAGCTTGCGCGCCGCATTGACTTCATCGAGACGCTTGACTGGCAGCGTATGGGGCGCCCCGGTGACCAGCTCGGGATTGTTTTTGGCCTCCTCGCGAATTTGCTCGAGCGCATCCATGAAGCCGTCCAGGGCTTCTTTGGCTTCTGATTCCGTTGGCTCAATCAGCAAGCACTCCGGTACCAGCAATGGAAAATAAGTGGTTGGGGCATGGTAGCCGAGATCCAACAAGCGCTTGGCGAAATCCATTGCAGTAACATGCAGTTCACTGGCTTCCTTCTTTAATGTAATGATGAATTCGTGGCTGGCGCGTCGGTCCGGAATAGCCAGTTGGAAACCACGGCGTTTGGCCTCCGCCATCATGTAATTCGCATTCAAGGTTGCGAACTCAGCAACGCGCTCCATACCCGATTTGCCGAGCATACGCATGTAGATGTAGGCGCGCAGCAAGACGCCTGCGTTGCCCATGAAGGCCGACAGATGGCCAATGGACTGCGGTGCATCCTGTTCGTTTAAACAGCGGAAACTACCGCCATCCTCGGCAACGATCGGCAGCGGCAGGAAGGGTTTCAATCGCTCGCCAACGCCGACCGCGCCGGAACCCGGCCCGCCGCCTCCATGTGGCGTCGAAAACGTCTTGTGCAGGTTCGTGTGGATGACATCGAAGCCCATGTCACCAGGACGAATTTTGCCCAAAATAGCATTCAGGTTGGCGCCGTCGTAGTACAACAGCCCCCCGGCGTCGTGCACGATCGTCGCGATCTTTTCGATCTGACGCTCGAACACACCGAGTGTCGACGGATTGGTCAACATCAGCCCGGCGGTCTGCGGGCCAGCCGCAGCCTTCAAGGCGTCAAGATCAACATCGCCGTTTGCGAGCGTCGGAATTTCCTTGACGGTGAAACCACACATGGTCGCGGTGGCGGGGTTGGTGCCATGTGCTGCATCAGGCACCAGTACTTCTCTGCGCGCATCGTCATTATTCGCCTGGTGATAAGCACTGATCATCTTGATCCCGGCGAACTCACCCTGGGCACCCGCCATGGGCGCGAGCGAAAATGCAGCCATCCCCATGGCCTCGCACAACATCGACTGCAACTCATACATGCACGCAAGAAAGCCCTGACTGTATCTGTCCGGCGTCAACGGGTGCCGTGCCAGAAAGCCGGGTAACATCGCGAGGGTGTTGCAGGCACGCGGATTGTATTTCATCGTGCAAGAGCCAAGCGGGTAAAAATGTGTATCGATTGCGAAATTCTTTTGCGACAAACGCGTGTAATGCCGCACGGCCTGCAATTCTGAAACTTCGGGCAAAGCGGCACGGCCCTGACGTAACAGTTGCTGAGGTATGTCGCTCACATCGGCCTTGACGGCCGGCGCCTGTGGCGCACCCTCGCGCCCGGGTCTGGAGTGTTCATGGATCAGCATCAGGCGATTTCCTTCTGTCGGGTTTCCTGTTCGTGCTCAAGCACTGCTTGCAGCGCAGACCGGTAAGCCGTTATCTCCTCTTCGGTTCTGAGTTCGGTCGCACACACCAGTATCGCGTGCCCAAGTTCGGGATAGTCAGCGCTCAGATCATAGCCACCAAGGATGTTGTGTTCTGCCAGCGCAGACAACACCTCGTCCGCCGGCCTGTCCAG
>JARFQK010000093.1 GCA_029287815.1 Gammaproteobacteria bacterium | reverse complement strand
TTTTTCTGATATGAATCGTAGCCATGAGTCTCTCATTGAATTCTTTGCTGCGGCATACATTAAGCCGTTCGGCCATTGACCGCAAGCGTTCCCCAGCCCGCATATCAGTGCACTTATGAACTCATGGGATGAACGCAGAGGGCGCAGAGGCGCAGAGACGGCTGAGAAGGGCTTTGATGTTGCTCAAAAGTCCGTAGGGTGCGCCGTGCGCACCGACGATGTGCACCGGACTAGACAGGTCAAAACATATCAGCCCGCATTTCTCGCCAGGCGGCGTCGGATACTGATGAAGCGCTATTGATAAAGCGAGAAACGAAGATGGTCTTAAATGCGGAGTGTTGTTCAAGAGTGCCTGTCTCGGTTCAGGCTAGTCTTCGTGTCCCTAAGCTCGCTCTTCACTCAAACCATAGCTGTAGTTATGCTTTTCGCTCCAGAGCGGCGCGGCAATTGTTTCGAGCGACGAAGTTTGCCATGTCGCCAGCTCGATTCGCAATGATAGCCTGACGCTCAGCGGCATTTGGCCCAGGAGAGTCCCGGCAGATTGACACCGCGACGCAGGAGTGATTCACTGCTTGCTAAATGCCGAGTAAGGGGCATATACTTTTGCAGAGTCATTCATCGCTGATCGGTTTGATGCAAACTGAGGTGACTGATTGAATTGATGTATACTCAGAATCGATAACGCTACGAGAGATCAAAAATGGGACGGTATCTAGTAACAGGCATTACCTTTGGAGTGTTCATGGCCGAGGCGCTGATTCATTACAACATGGGACGTATGAAAGAGGACAAAGAACAAGGCAAGTCGCCTCGTTTCGAATTGCCGCCCGCAAAGGAACTGGCCAAAATAGCCGCTGTGACCGGTGCTTTTTCGGTTGTCAGTGGTGTGCTAATCAACTCGCTGGAAAAATACGTGCCGCCGAAAGTCTGAGAAACCCCGGCGGCTGACGTTTATTTCAGCTTGGCCGAGATGTCTGTATTCTCCCAGGGAACTTCAAAATCCGTGCGGCCCATGTGGCCGTACACCGCAAGTTTGCGATAAAAACCGCCGATCTGCGCGCTGAGCTTTTTCAGGCCAAGGTCCCGAACGATACCGCCGGGCCTGAAGTCGATCACTTCTTGGAGACGATCCGCGATAACGTTGTCTTCCAGGTTGCTGGTATCAAATGTGCGGGCCCTGATGCTTACGGGTTCGGCGCTTCCAATCGAGTAGCTTAGCTGGACTTCACATTCTCTAGCGAGTCCGGCCGCAACCACGTTTTTTGCGGCATAACGGGCGATATATGCGCCCACGCGGTCGATCCGCATCGGATCCTTGCCGCTGAGTGCTGCGCCACTGGAACGGGCGAAGCCGCCATAGGCATCGATTCCTGTCTTGCGTCCGGTGAGTCCGGAATGCATGGACGGGCCGCCTTTGCGCATACCGCCCGGATTGATGTGTATGATCGTACGTTCATCCGATTTGGTTTTCTCCTTTTTGAGCACCGGGTGAATGACGTGGGTGACCAGATCATCGCGCAGACCGTCCAATTCGATATCGCTGCTGTCCTCAACGGTGGCTTGTATCGTGATGCTGTGTATACGGGCTGGCAGGCCATTGTGGAACTCATAACCGACCTGGACTTCGGCGTCGGGAAGCAGGTAGGGCAGTTTTCCAACCTCCTTAACCACGTCAAGTCGATGGGCAAGGCGATGCGCGAGCCATATAGGCAAGGGCATCAAGTCCGGCGTGTGATCACAGGCATAGCCGAACACGCTGGTCTGTTGTCGTGCTGCAATTCTGCTGATCTGCGCATCGGTCATCGTCTCCAGATCCATCGGCAAATAATCCGCTTCACTGTGATCCATCAGGCTGGTCAGGATCGCACAGTCGTCTGCGTCGAAGACCTCTTTCGGGTAGCCGATCTCCTTGATCGTTCGGCGGGCGATTTCGGTGATATCCAGTGTCTTTGCCGCTGTCGCGTAATGACTGGAAATAAACAGCACACCGCTGGATACCGCGCATTCCGCGATCACTCGCGAGTCTGGATCCTGTTTCAGAAAATGATCAATGATTGCGTCACTGACCTGGTCGCAGATTTTGTCCGGGTGTCCGCTGGTGACAGACTCCGAAGTAAAGATATAGTTACTGGTCATGTTTGCTCATCCAACTACTGGTTTTCGTTTTAGCTTCCTGCCGATGAGTCGATGACTTCTTCTTCGACATCTTCGACATCTTCAATGTCTTCTACATCTGCAGTGATCATCTTCGGCATCGGCGGTTTTATCGATTCGTTCACAATCAATGGTCCGACCACTCCGCCGGCGATGACAGCCAGATCAATCAACCCCATCGGCGCTGTGCCAAGAATCTGCCTGGCCGCGGGCAGGACACTGACGATGGCCTGAAGTCCCGCCATGCCGAGTATAGCTTTGATCAAATGCGGATTTCTCTGCAGGTCTTTGCTGCCGGTGAAGACATGACGATGCTCTGATCGAGAACTGTAGGCGTGGGCGAGCTCGTTCAGGGTCAACGTATTGAAAGCCAGCGTGCTCGCCGCAGCGCCTGGGCCATAACGTCTGAGCCCATAGATATAGGCCGCCATAGTGCCGACTCCAATGATGCCGGATTCGATGGTCATCTTGGTCAGGTCCTTGCCGCTGATGATCACGTCTTCGCTCTTGCGGGGTGGCTTGAACATCACATCCTTTTCCGCGGGCTCCATCGACAACGCCAGGCCCGGGAAGATATCGGTCACCAGGTTGATCCACAGCAACTGCATCGAATTCATCGGCTGGCCCATACCGGTCGCGATACCGGCCAGCATGACCTCGATCTCGGTCAGATTGGTTGAGACCATGAAATGGATCATCTTGCGGATATTGGTGTAGATCGTGCGGCCTTCGTTGACCGCGATCGCCATCGTATGCAGGTTGTCGTCCTCGAGTACGACGTCGGACACGTCACGCGCGACATTGGTGCCGGTCTGACCCATGGCCACGCCAATATCGGCCGCTTTCAACGCCGGACCGTCGTTGATTCCGTCGCCGGTCATCGCAACGACGCGGCCGGCATCCTGGAAGGCCTGCACGATGCGTAACTTGTGCGCCGGACTGACGCGGGCAAAGACGTGGACATTCTTGACCAGTCCGGCCAGCAGCTCTGGCTCGACATTTTCCAGTTTGCTCGATTCCAACACCTGCAGCGGCTTGTCGCCGCTGAGCCCGAGTTGCTTGCCGATGGCTTGTGCCGTCGCTGCCTGGTCACCGGTGATCATGACCGTTTCGATACCGGCGCGATGGAATTGTGCGATCAGTTTGTCCATGCCCTCGCGCATCGGGTCGGCCATGCCGGCAAGACCGAGCCAGGTCAGGCCTTCGGTCTTATCGGGCATCTTGCCTTCGTCGAGCTCACGATAAGCCACGCCGAGGACGCGGAGCGCGTCGCTGGCCATGCGGTCGTTATCAGCCAGAATGGCTTCACGCATTTTGCTGGTCAGGCGTACGCGCCGTCCATTGCGGACTTGTGCTTCGCACATCTCGAGCAGTTCTTGCGGGCTGCCTTTGACGGCCAGCAGATATTTGCCGTCTTCCCATGGGTGCAGGGTGGTCATATAAGGTCGGCCTTCAGCACGATCACGGCCCTTCAGCCGGGGATGGCGCTCGCGCAAAGCCACGACATCGATACCGGCACCGACGGCGAGATCGACCAGTGCCATTTCGGTCGCCGATCCGTTCTGTTTGAGCTCACCGTCTACGGTATGGAATTCGGTATCACTGCAGAGTGACACGATGTTCATCAGCTGATGGGTCTCGAGCAGGTCGGTCGCCACGACCGCTTGACCATCGTGTAGAAACTGCTGACCGGCAATCGCATAGATTGTCTCACCACTGTATACCGACACCACGGCCATGCGGTTCATCGTCAAAGTGCCCGTTTTGTCCATACAGAACACCTGCACGGAGCCCAGCGTCTCGACCGCATCCAGATGGCGCACCGCGACGTTGTGCTTGCGCATATCGCCGATGCCCATCGCGAGCGTCGTCGTCGCAACGGCGGGAAGACCTTCCGGCACCGCTGCGACCGCCAGGGATACTGAGGCTTTCAGCATTTCCATGATCGCATAACCGCGCATCACACCGACGCCAAACACGCCTGCGCAGACAGCGCCGCTGAGCACGGCGAGCGTCGTGCCCATCTTGTCCAGCTGTTTTTGCATCGGTGTTTCCGGCGCTTCGGCCTCTCCGACCATGGTCTGGATCTGACCCAGTTCGGTGGCTGCGGCCGTCGCGACGACGACAGCGCGGCCATTGCCGCCGCTGATGTGCGTTCCCATGTACGTCATATTGCTGCGATCGCCAAGCGCGGTCGACTGATCGGCAACGAATAAGTGGTTCTTGTTGACCGGGAGGCTTTCTCCGGTCAATGCAGACTCATCGACACTGAGACGGTGGGAACTCAGTACACGTGCATCGGCCGCAACATAGGTTCCAGGGGTGAAAACCAAGACGTCGCCGGGCACGATCTTTTCGACATCGACTTCCGTCTCTACGCCGTTGCGGATCACGTTCACCGAGCGCACACCGGTATCGGCGAGCGAGCTAATGGTTTTCTCGGCCTGGCGCTCGGTCACGAAGCCGATGGCCGAATTGATCAAAACAACCCCGAGTATCACCGCGGCATCGATCATGCCTCCGGTCATGATTGCGATGACCGCCGAGCCGCCCAGCATGAACACCGGTGCACTATTGAACTGGCTCAACAGGATCAGTAGATCGGAGCGTGCCGCGGCGGCTGTCAGCGTGTTATGGCCATAACGTTGCAAGCGCTGTGCGACTTCCTCCTGGTCCAGTCCCTTGTCTTTGGATGTGCCCAGCTTTTTCAAAACCTGATCGAGCTCATGCAGATGCCATGACTCCAGGCTCTGTGTCTCGGTATTCTCATCGGGGTGTTGCGGCTGAGCCGGCTTGGATCTGAAGATCGGTAACGAATAAAGCAGTGCGGGAATACTGCCCAGCAATGAGGAGGCTCTGTCGAAAGCCTGCGTGGCGTTGATCCGCTCCACCGGTTCGGAATCCAGTGGCTGGGCCTGTTGGCGCAAGCGGAATTTCCGGTCGAGATGCTGTTCGATAATGCTTACAATATCATCGAGCTCGATATCCGGATCGTACAGTACCAGCAGATGACCGGTCAGGCTATTGGCCGTGACGCGATTCACACCGTCGGTATCACTCAGCGCACTTTCCAGCTTTTTCTTGATCCGGGGCGAACGGTAGAGACCTGCTACTTCGAAGCGCGTCCGACCAGCAATGCCGGCGTGTACCAACGCGATGTGCTCTGATAAGGGGGCAGTAACAGACACTAGCGACTTATCCTTTGGTGAGTAATGAATTTTTCATTGTCATTTGTAAGATGATATGCCTTTCGACTCTATCACCTTATTGATCTGTATCAAGCCAAGCAATTAATCAGTCAATGTTTATTTATTTTATGTGCTTTTGATGTATTGTACACACATTAATGCTTCTGGGTTCGTTGCAGAAAATGATCGATGCCGCAGCAGTTTTTTGCACTGACAATTGTAAAGATTCGGGAACCACCTAATTGTGAGCCGCAATGAATAACTCCATTTTGAGCTGGATTGGCGATGAAACGCTGTTGCAGGGCTTGGTCGCCGAACAGTCAACGCTGGTCTTGTTGCTGGTCATCGCGGTCTGTATCGCGATGCTATCGATGGGCGCAGACTGGATGATCGACGGTGTCGTTGATCTCGCCGAGCGCACCGGTGCACCCAAAATTGTGATCGGTGCCACGGTGGTCTCGCTCGGCACGACCTTGCCCGAAGCCTTCGTTTCGGTGATGGCGGCCTACATGGGCAACCCCGGGCTTGCGCTCGGCAATGGGGTTGGCTCGATCATAGCCGATACCGGGCTGATCTTCGGCCTGACCTGTGTGCTGGCTGCGGTGCCGGTGAACCGGTTCATCCTGAACCGTACCGGCTGGGTGCAGTTCGGCTCGGCGACGATGCTGGTGTTGATTGCGATCGGCGTACTGCTGATTTCCGATAGCGAGCCGCAATTGGATCGGTGGGTCGGTTTCTTGTTTCTTGGCCTGCTTGTGCTTTACCTCTACATGACTTACGTGTGGGCTAAACAGGGAACCGTGATGTTGCCCGAGGAGGAAGAGGCTGAGCAGAAAGAGCTCAAAAGCCTTGGCACAAGCTGGTTTCTGATTATCGTTGGCTTGCTGCTGGTTATCATGGGTGCCCGTGTGCTGGTGCCGAGCGCTTCTGAGATCGCTATGCGCTTTGGGGTGCCGGAGGACGTGATCGCTGCAACGATGGTTGCGTTCGGCACCTCGTTGCCCGAGTTGATGACGGCGATCGCTGCTGTGCGCAAAGGTCATCCCGAGATCACGGTCGGCAATATCGTCGGCGCCGATGTTCTGAACGTGCTGTTCGTGATCGGTGCGGCTGCAGCAGCCGCACCGCTGGTCATACCCATGAACTTTTATTATTTTCATTTCCCAGCGATGCTGATCATTCTTTTTTCGTTCAGGGTCTTCATATCGATGAACAAAGAGGGCGTGTTCTATCGCTGGCAGGGTTTCTGGCTGTTGGGTGTATACCTCACTTATGTCATCATGCAATACGCGCTGCATATCGAAAGTGCTCACTAGAAATGATTACCACTAACTGGCAGATACGGGCTAGCTGATATGAACATACTGATTGCCACCGATGGATCGGAATACGCCGATCACGCGCTGGATTTTATGCTGCGTTTTCCATTTCCGCGTGATTCGCGAATGACAGTGCTGACCGTCGTCGATGATATACCGATGCTGCCTGCAGAGATGGATGCGCTGGATGAGACACAAAGCGAGGCCCTCGAAACTGCGAACAAGCGCCTTCGTGATGAGGCAGAAGAGCTTGTGCAGCGTGAGGGTAAACGCTTGCGCGAGGACGGCTGGCCCGGTGATACGATGGTGCGCGCTGGCAAGCCTATCGATCAGGTCCTGCGTGTTGCTGAGGAAATCGATGCCGACCTTATCGTGCTGGGCTCGCACGGCATGAGCCGAGCAAAACGCTTCCTGCTCGGTAGCGTGTCGGACCGAGTACTGCAATCCGCGCCGTGCTCGGTGTTGATCGTTAAGAAAAAGGACGGTGAGCCGGCACCTGAGGCGATAGAGCCTGGCACCAATGCTGCTTACAGGATCACGTTGGCTTTCGACATCTCGAAGGCCTCCCATGACGCGCTCGAGTTGTGCGCATCGTTTCCACTGGAGGAAGGCTCGGCGATCGATGTCGTCAACGTGATGCCTCTGATTACCGCTTATCGCCAGGATGTCCGTCAGCACATCAACAGTATCTGGATGCAAAAGAAAATCATCATGCAGGGTGAGCTGAACAAGGCTGTCAAATCCCTGCAATGGGCGACAGCCAATGTTAAAACCGAATTGCGTGAAGCAAGCAATGTCAGTGATGAGATTCTGATCGCAGCCGAAGAGGCCGGTAGCGACTTGATCATGGTTGGCTGTAAGGACAAGGGTCCTATTCGTCGGCTACTCGTCGGTTCGATCACTCAGCGCATGGCGCGCTATGCCCAATGCACCGTTTGGGCGGTTCGGAAAAAGACCGCCAATGACTGATT
>JARFQK010000332.1 GCA_029287815.1 Gammaproteobacteria bacterium | reverse complement strand
TCACTGGCCTGCACATTCCCGATCATGACCCTGGAATGATACAGCGATGCGATCAGTGCATCCTCGAAGCGAGCCACATCCTCCAGATAGGACGGCATTCGGTCGATCCCGTTGCGCCGGGCATCCAGGTAGATCAGGTTGGCGCTGATGGCCTTGTTCAACATCGTGCGCATTTGTTGCCGGTACTCGGGCGTACCGGGCTCAGCCAGCGGCAGACCCAACAGGGCCGCGCTGTTCAGCAGCGCATTAAGATCGCTGACGGAGACCACTTGATCGCCCACACGGGCAACGACATGATCGGGATCGGTGATCGGCTGGACAGGTGCTTGCAGCGGCACCGAGGAGGAATGCTGATCGCTGCAGGCCGCGATCCACAACAACACAGCCAGCAACAGCAGCTTGATAAAGCTGCCGAAGCTTGGCCGGTGCATTTCGGGGCCCTGCGTCATGAGTTCTCTGTGCTCGCTCAAACAAAGAGAGTCGCACAAATGGCAATCAGGTGCTACTGCTGTACGCAGCGCATTTGTAAAGGTCGGTCAGCGCGATTTCTTGAACGCCGCGGCTTCAGGCTCAACTTGCCATCAACTCTTGCTTGGCCTTGAGACGCTGCTTAAGCCGTCCGCCTGCGAGCGGTCAGTAATGCAGGCTCGCAATGTAATTCGCGACAGCTTCCATTTCCTCATCCGTCATGTCCTTGACGATCGAACGCATCAGCATCTTGTCGTCGTTCATGCGCGTGCCTTCGCGGAACGCCTTGAGCTGGGCCAGCGTGTAGTCGGCGTACTGACCGCCGACTTGCGGATAGCCTGAGCCGGCAATGCCCGCACCTTCAGGACCGTGGCAAGCCTGGCAGGCCGGGCGGCCTTTGGCCAGATCGCCACCCTTGTAAATCTGCCGGCCGAGTTCCAGTTTGCTCTCGTCTGCGGGTGCCGGCCCGGCCAGTTTCTGGCGCGCGTAGAACGCACCGAGATCTGCCATGTCCTGCTCGCTCAGGCCTGCAGACATGCCCAGCATAAGCTCGTTCTTGCGGTCCTGGTTCGCCTTGAAATCGGCAAGCTGTTTGGCAGTGTATTTCTCGCCCTGACCCGCCAGTTTCGGAAAGGTCGGTACCATGCTGTTGCCATCAGCACCGTGACAACCTGCACAGGCGGCAGCCTTGGTCTTACCCGCCTCTGGATCGCCAGCCGCTTGCGCTGCAACGGTCCAGGCACACATCAACAATAGGCTCGCTACGATAATCTTAGTCATTGAACAGTAACTCCGAACTCAGGTGGTTTGCCGACACGCGACAAAAAGTGGCCGAATTTTACACTACCGCTTGTTATTCATCAATTTGACCTCGATAATGCCGGCGCAATGGTCAAGGCATCGGACAACAACTTTTATCGTCGTGCCCGCTTTCTGGTGAGCGCCGGCAAATCGGCTCAGTTTCCGCAGGAAGACGGTGCAGAAGTAGCGTTTGCCGGTGGCTCGAACGCGGGCAAGTCCAGCGCGATCAATACCCTGTGCGACAACAAGCGACTGGCGAAAACCAGCAAAACCCCGGGGCGAACCCGGCTGATCAATTTTTTTTCGCTGGACCAGCACCGCCGCCTGGTCGACCTGCCCGGGTACGGCTATGCGAAAGTGCCAGAGGCGGTCAAACGGGAATGGAAGCAACTGATAGAAGCCTACCTGCAACAGCACCGTCTGCGGGGCCTGGTGATTATCATGGATATTCGCCACCCGATGAAAGCATTCGACGTGCAGATGCTGGAGTGGTGCCACTACTATCGGCTGCCCGCCCACATATTGCTGACCAAGTCTGACAAGCTGAAACGGGGCGCTCAGCAGAACAGCCTGCGCGCTGTGCAGAAGCTGTTAACGGAGGGCAGCTTCGATGCAACAGTGCAGACTTTCTCCGCCCTCAAGCAAACCGGGCTCGAGCAACTGGTGGAAAAACTCAATGGCTGGCTGGAGCTGGATTGAACAGGCTCCCGACCCGATGATGCCAAAGGAAATGTGGGCTAGACCCTGACGCTCGATCACGGAAAGCATTATGATTGCGTATAGCTAACTTGTGAGCATTGCGCCTCTGGGTCGAAGCGTACGGGAACTTAAATTGCCTGGGACGCCTCTCATCGATGGGTAGATAAAAAAAGCAATAACGGAAAAATTTCCGACAGTGGTGGCTAACATCGACCCTAAATTTGGGTGTAGATCGATTCTGATTTTTTTGTTAATGTTTTATAATAAAAATTCATTCTTTCCACAGGTTACACAAGCGATCCATCCGATTGAGGCGGCAATTGTTTACCGCTCATCGGTTTGACGCAAAAATCTTAAATGGTTGGTCTTTAATCAATATCAGGGAATGTGTGAGACGACTTGCTTGATCTTGCGGAATGCGCTGTAGCCCGGCGCTGGCCCGCTTGCCTCCCTGAGCGGGCCGTTAGGGATTAGTTACCCCAAGCTAATCCCGTCCTTTTGCCCGGCCGTTTTGGCCGGGCCTTTTTTATTGCTTTGCTCAATCCCCGACGGCCCGCTCAAGCCACCAGTATCAAGCCTCAGTATAGGTATACTGCCCTCTACTAACGTAAAGAAATGTCATCGCGCGGTAACCACTCAATGCGCCTCGTCCCAGTTTGAACCTCGGCCGACGTCCACGAGCAGCGGCACGCTGAGCTCAGCTGCCGACTCCATATTGGAACGCAGCAGTTTGGTCAGTTTGTCGGCCTGCGTTTTGGCCACTTCAACCACGAGTTCATCGTGAACCTGCATCACCACTCTGGCGTCGAGTTTCTGTTTGGTCAGCGCCTGATCGACACTGATCATTGCGCGTTTGATAATATCCGCAGCGGTCCCTTGCATCGGTGCATTGATTGCAGTGCGTTCAGCATACTGGCGCCGCTGGCCGTTGCGCGAATTGATCTCCGGTAAATACAGACGCCTGCCGAAGACAGTTTCGACGTAGCCGCGATCGTGAGCATGCGCGCGCGTGCTGTCCATATAGGCTTTGACGCCTGGATAGCGGGTAAAATAGAGATCGACGTACTCCTGCGCCTCGTAGCGGCCGATGCCTAGCTGCCGAGCCAGCCCAAACGCAGACATGCCGTAGATCAGGCCGAAGTTGATCGCTTTCGCGGCGCGACGCTGGCCGCTGTCGACCGCATCGACACTGACACCGAAAACCTCGGCTGCGGTCGCCCGGTGAACGTCCATGCCTTCGCTGAATGCCTTCAGCAGGTTCGCGTCCTGCGACAAATGGGCCATGATGCGCAGTTCAATCTGAGAATAGTCTGCGGCGAGCAAACAGCAGTCTCGCTCGGCCGTAAACGCCTGCCTGATCCGCCGGCCCTCCTCACTGCGGACCGGGATATTCTGCAGATTCGGATCGGTCGAGGAAAGGCGTCCGGTGGCCGCAACCGTCTGGTTATAGGAGGTGTGAACACGGCCGGTATTGGGGTTCACCTGGTCGGCCAGCTTGTCGGTATAGGTCGATTTGAGCTTGCTCAGGCTGCGGTGCTCGAGGATGAGCGCCGGCAGCTCCTCGCCCTCATCCGCATACTCCTGCAGCACGTCCTCGGCTGTAGATGGCTGACCTTTCGGCGTCTTGCGTTTCGGCTTCAGCCCCAGCTTGTCGAACAACAGGGCCTGCAGCTGCTTCGGTGAAGCCAAGTTGAAGCTTTGGCCGGCGACTTCGAAAGCCTGCTGCTCGATCTCGGTGATCTTCTTTGCCAGTTGCTTGCTGTGCTTCTTCAGCATTGGCACGTCGACTTTGACCCCATTGCGTTCGATCTTTTGCAATACCGGCAGCAGCGGCAGCTCGATGTCGCGGTAAACCGACATCAACGTTTTCTCCGCTTGCAGTTGCGCGGATAGCTTCTGATGAATCTGTAGCGTGATATCAGCATCCTCGGCGGCGTATGGACCCGCCTGCTCCAGTTCGATTTGATTGAAAGTCAACTGCCGCGCGCCCTTGCCGGCGATGTCTTCGAAATGTATGGTCTCGTGACCGAGCAGTCGCAGCGCCATACTGTTCATGTCGTGCCGCTGAGTCGAATCGAGCACATAGGATTCGAGCATCGTGTCCTCAGCGATGCCTTTCATCTCGATACCATGATTCATCAGAACATGGGCGTCGTATTTCAGATTCTGGCCGATCTTGGCGTTTTTCGGATTCTCCAGCAGCGGCTTGAGGCCGCCGAGCACCTGATCTTCGCTGAGCTGTTGCGGCGCGCCGGCATAATCGTGACCGAACGGCACATAGGCTGCCGCACCGGGTTCGACCGCAAAGGACACACCGACGACACGCGCAGCCATATAATCGAGGCTGGTGGTTTCGGTATCGAATGCGAAGGCCTCGGCTGCTTTTAGCCTTTTCAGCCAGCGCTGGAAGACTTCTCGGCTCAGCACTGTTTCATACTCCGACGCAACCTTCTGCCTCGCAGCGCTGCCACCGCCCGCAGCCGCCAAATCATCCAGCCAGGTCCGAAACTCCAACTCCACATACATGTCGTGCAAGACCTTGTCGTCTGCCGGCTGCATTTTGAGATCGTCCAGATCCAGCTCCAGGTCAAGGTCGCAACGTATCGTCACGAGTTCCCGGGACAGCGGTAGCTTATCCAGGCTGTTTCTCAGGTTATCGCCGATTTTTCCGGAGATTTCATCTGCATGCGCGATCAGATTGTCCAGCGAACCATACTTCTTCAACCACTTGGTGGCCGTCTTTGGGCCGACTTTCGGAACGCCGGGGATATTGTCCGAGCTGTCGCCGACCAGCGTCAGGTAATCGATGATGCGCGCTGGCGGCACTTCGAATTTCTCCTCGACACCGGTCTCATCCAGAATCTGGTCGTTCATCGTGTTGATCAGGGTGACATCTGCGTTAACCAGCTGCGCCAGGTCCTTGTCCCCGGTCGAGACCAACATCTTGAGGTGCCTTTCGCTGGCCCTGGTCGCGAGCGTGCCGATCACATCATCGGCCTCGACACCGTCAACGGATATCAGCGGAAAGCCCATCGCCTTGACCAGCTTGTGCAATGGCTCAATCTGAACTTGCAGATCATCGGGCATCTGCGGGCGGTTCGCCTTGTAGTCCTCGTACATCTCATGGCGAAAGGTCTTGCCTTTGGCATCGAACACCACCGCCATGTACTCAGGCTGGTACTCATCGCGCAACTTGCGCAGCATGTTGATCACGCCATAGACAGCACCGGTCGGCTGCCCCTTGCTGTTCGACAACGGCGGTAGCGCATGAAAAGCGCGAAAAAGATACGAGGAACCGTCGACCAGTATCACAAGCGGGTCGTTTTCAGCCATGGCTTTATCCGGGATAATTGCGTCTGCTGGCGATTATCGCAAAAGCGCACACCCGGTGGCTATGTTTGACGAACCTGAATCCCGAGCCCAGATCGGCTAAAATTCTCGGCCTTTATCAAGACTCGCGGCTCTCGTTATGGAAAAAGATACGATCATCGAAATGCAAGACTCTAAGGGCTGCGTTGCCGACTCGAGTCCGTCAGACTACCGGATCAGCACGCGGTGATTGACGCGATCGAACGTTTTATCGACTGGGCCGGCCGTGCTGTGGCCTGGTTGACGCTGCTGATGGTCATCGTGACTTTCGTCGTCGTGGTGCTGCGCTATGTCTTCGATATCGGCTGGATCGGGCTCCAGGAATCGGTCACTTACATGCATGCCATGGTATTCATGGTCGGTGCCGCCTGGGCTATGCAGCAGCGGGCGCACGTGCGTGTGGACATCTTTTACAGCCGATTCTCCGCCCGGACCCAGGCTTGGGTCGACCTGCTTGGCAGCCTGCTTTTGCTGTTGCCTGTGATGATCTACATCGCATGGATCAGTTGGACATACGTCGCGGACAGCTGGAGCGTGCTCGAGGGCTCACGTGAAGCCGGCGGCCTGCCCGCCGTGTTCCTGCTGAAATCGTTGATCCCGGTCCTGGCCCTGCTGCTGACCTTGCAGGCACTGGTTCAGATCATCCGTTCGTATCAGATCATCAGGCGCGCTGACTGATGGAGTGGATGGCGTTCTATCTGTTTGCCGCGGTCTTCGTGCTGCTACTGGCCGGTTATCCGGTGGCCTTCACACTGGCCGGTACCGCATTGCTGTTCACGCTAATAGGTGAAGCGACCGGTACGTTCGACCCTGCCTTTCTCGAGGCCTTGCCCAATCGACTCTACGGCATCATGACGAATCAGATTCTGATCGCGGTGCCGTTGTTCGTGTTCATGGGCGTGATGCTGGAGCGCTCCAGGATCGCGGAAAACCTGCTTGAAACCATGGCGCGCCTGTTCGGACCGCTACGCGGTGGAATCGGCATATCGGTCACGCTGGTTGGCATGCTGCTGGCTGCGAGCACGGGCATTGTTGGCGCGACTGTGGTGACGATGGGATTGCTGTCATTACCGACCATGCTCAAACGTGGCTATGATCCGCAGATCTCGACGGGTGTGATCTGCGCGTCCGGTACGCTGGGGCAGATCATCCCGCCGTCGATCGTGCTGGTCCTGCTCGGTGACGTGATTTCATCGGCCTACCAACAGGCGCAACTCGACATGGGTATCTTTTCGCCCGAAACCGTTTCGGTTGGGGATCTGTTCGTCGG
>JARFQK010000305.1 GCA_029287815.1 Gammaproteobacteria bacterium | reverse complement strand
CATGTCGGCTGTGCATTGAATGCGTTTGAACTCCCCTTGAAGGAGCTGTGCCAGCGACTTCGCCAGCAGCGTCTTTCCCAGCCCCGGCGGGCCCTCCAACAACACGTGCCCCTGTGCGACCAGCGCCACACAGAGGCCATGGATTGCGCCCGCCATACCAAAGAGTACGGCGCCCAGCTGTTGCTGCATGTGATCTTCGAGTTGTTCGACCGCTGTCTTCATGTGACTACCTTATGGATGCGATCGATCGACCGCGTCAACTGAATGAGTTTGGTACGCCCGGGCAGATAACCGCTGGCACGCTGGAGTCGCTTGATATCCTGTTCAGCCACATATGGATGGTCATCCAGCCAGCGCCAGAGTGAATCGCCTTCGAGTCGGGTATGCTCGGAAATCCGCTCGAGCAGTCGCTCGGCAAGGTACTTTGCAATCGTCTGCGACTGGATTCGACGGGCGAAAAAACCGGCCATCGCGTCGACAAAATCGATGCTGGCGGGCTCGGAGACTGGTCGCCTGACAGGTGCGAGTCGCGGGCTTCTGCCGAGCGCATAGATCAACCAGAACACGCCGACAAACACCAGGCTGTTGTGGAGACGCTGATCGGCAAAGAAAGCCTTGGGATCGTACAGATCCGATAATCCGAAATGGTAATCATCGAATATCACATAACCACCCTCGGCGAGCGCATGAGCCAGCAGATTGGAAAACCAGCGGGCATTGTCGTGCTGTTTCAATACACTGTTGCTGAGCAGATCCGAGAAAGCGCTGAAATAGATCCAGCCTTCACCCACCGGTAGTAACCACATCCCCGTCTGTTGCGGCGATTCACCGTGCATCAGTGTCAAAGACAGTCGTGACGAGTCACTGTCCAGGGTCCAGTAGACCGACTTGGTCTCGGCGCTCTGACCGTGATATCGGTAAAGACCGGGTGTGTGCCAGCTTTGCAGCTCGCCAACCCCTTCGAACAAGGGGTGCCTGGTTGTCGGGTACAGCGTGTAAGGCGCCGGCTTGAACGCTCTAACGGAATCCCTCAGATCCGACAGAACAAATATGGTTTCAGGTAAGTCGATGTCGTCATTTTGCAGGCTGAATTCATCGGCTGTGAGCTTTGCGATCGAGTCCATGATCGCCTGTCGTCGCGTCAGTTCGACGCTATGGTTCCACTGCGGTAAATGATACATCGCGCTCAACACAAGCACGGAATTACCGCTGCCGATCCAGCTGTTCAAAGCCACCCATTCCGATTCCAACACCTGCCTGAGCGCTGGCAAACTGACGATCAGTAGATTACCACTGCCTGGCAATGCGGCCTGCTCGATGCGGCTGAATGGCCTGCGCAAGCTGTGAGTGCTGATGTTGTTTCCAGCGAGCCAGCGATACGCAGCCGCCAGTCCGTGGTTGCCGCGATCCTCGGTGGTTGGTCGCGAAAGCAGTAGTCGATCCTGCGCTGGAGACATCAGGCTGACGAGCACTATTAACGACAACAAGGCTCCGGCCAGCGTAATCAGTGCGTCACGCATCGCTCAGGCCTTCGGCGAGGCTTCGACAGAGCTGAACACGTTCCTCTGATACAGCCGCATCGCCATAGATGACCGGCTCGGTCTGTGCAATCTGTTGACGCAACAGCCCGGCTTTGCGCGCGTCCGAGCGTTCCAAATGAGCGAGCAACTCGTGATTGGTCAGACTACGGGCTGAAGGTATCAGTCCGCGCCTGACGAGTTGATCAATACTGAACTGCAGCAAGGCACCGGCCTGCTGGCGCAGCGGTAACGTCGTCATGGTTTGCCAGGATGACCCGGGCTCGGCCTCATGCTCGCGCTGTTGCGCCGCAGTCCGTCGTATTCGCGGCCATTGGAGCAGGCCGGCACGATAATACTCATTCAAAACGAGTACCACGACACCGGCGATGATCAGCCAAAGGACTATGGTAAAGAAAAGCTGGAGGCCGGTCCCTTCTGGTAGGTGATCATCAATGAAGTCTTTGATGGCCTCGGCATGCTGCTCGAGCCCCGTTCCTTTCAGCCACGACAAAATCGCATCGATCAAAACAAATGCGGTTTCATCCCCTGCTGGCTCCCAGGTTTCATCGACGATGGCCGCGACACGCGAAAAGTCCAGAGAGAGATACTCGCGGGACGGTGACTCGAAAAAGAATTTGCCCAGTCGCTGACAGTCTTCGATACTGGCGAAGTTGCGATCGGTGACGACAAGCACCGTCTCGAATGTCGCGGCATCATAAGACGAAACAAGCCCGGGACAGGGGCTTGTTTCGATCCATTCAGCACTCGCCTCGCTGACGCTCGCATAAACCAGCATCAGAAAGAACGCGGCCCGGCACATTAGTCGGCCATACGCTGCTCGAGATCACTGCCGGATTTACGCAGCTTCAAGTCACCGACGTGCACGACGAAGACCGCATCCAGAAACGGCACGATCAAAACCGATACGACCGCCAGCACGATGTCGAACACGCCAAAGCTCATTTGCATCGTTGCATCCATGGTCTCGAAATCACCACCAGCACCAAAGATGCCACCAACGATGGCCACAACCATGATCAAGGCATAGACGATGAACACCGGTACCAAAATCACAGCGGTTGTCCGCCAGTAGTTACCCCAGACCAGCGTATGGCTTCGCTTCAATGACGCAATGATACCCTCATCATCAACCACGATCAGCACCTGAAAGAAAAGCAAAGTAATCATCAGGATCAGGCCAGGTATCAGCAATAACAGCATACCGATCGAAACAGCGACGGTGTATAGCAGCGCTGCTATGAAAACCGGCAGCATTTTCCTGATCCCAACCATCAATGCATCGTACAAATCACCACTACCGCCTTGGTGAACATTGCCCACAACGGAGAGTATCGCATTATAGAGGATGATACTGATAACCCACATGATCAGGCTGATGGCGAGTATTTGTGGCATCATGTCCAACATCTGCGCTGCCAGCTCTTCCTCGGTAGTGACTTGCTGCGCAGGCAGCATGGCCTGGAACAGCGCGTATTGCATAATCACGTTGATGCTCGCCGTTATGGCGACTAGCAACAGGATCGGCTTTAGACTGCTTACAAATAACTTGAAGCCGTTATCCAGAACACGGCCAATGCTCGCGGGTTGGGTTAGCGCTTGATACAACACCGTACGTCCTCGTTAATGTGATCGCCAGGAAAAACTGTTTCATCTCAATATAGCAGGTCGACCGCGGATGTTTGGCTATATGTTGAAAAAACTTCGGGTATTTTCCAGTGTAGATCGCGCAAGATTCTCGCTACCAATACCCCGGTATCTGGCGGTTACTTCACAGATATGAGGCAGAAAACAAGGTTCATTCCGGCGCTTTTGCACTGGGGGCTGCTGCAGGTCACGTGGCAATAAGTACGGCGCATCGGTTTCCAGCATAATCCGCTCG
The DNA here is from genome assembly GCA_029287815.1 of Gammaproteobacteria bacterium. Taxonomy (GTDB): domain Bacteria; phylum Pseudomonadota; class Gammaproteobacteria; order SZUA-229; family SZUA-229; genus JABDQW01. Next base: position 3,038 of record JARFQK010000305.1, on the reverse strand, counting down.
AGCGGAATGTGTTTCACAGCGCGCTGCAAATTCAGGCCACGACGTTCGTCACAGATCCAGCCGGTGATACCGATGTACATGCCCAGCGCGCAATAATGCAGCGCTTCATCCAGCGAACCGGTAAAACAATGTGCTACAGCTCCGGTCAGGTTTTGATGATAATCGGATAGCATGCCGACAAAATCGGCATGCGCATCGCGTTGGTGCAGAAACACCGGCAGATCCAGCTCACACGCCAGCTGTAATTGAGCTTCGAAAGCGCGTCGTTGATCGGCTGGCGAGGAATAATTCCTGTTGTAGTCGAGTCCACATTCGCCGACAGCCACCACCGACTCGTGTTGGCAGAGCTCGCGCAATAGCGGGATCGTATCGGCATCGAATTCACTGGCATGGTGTGGATGTAGGCCCGCCGTTGAAAACAGCGTGCCGGGATACTGTTGATCCAGCCCCAAGGCCAATTTGCTGTGCTCAATGTTCGTACCGGTCACGATCATACTCACAACGCCTGCATCGCGCGCGCGCCGCAGCACAGCCTCGAGATCTGGCTTGAAGGAACTTGCGGTCAGGTTCACACCGATGTCTATGAACTCGCTCATCTGCGCTATGATATCAGCACATTGCCACCCACACATCGTTGCTAAATAATATCGATCTCATGCACAGCCCATCGATCTGTATCGTCTGCTGCGACCGGGCCAGCAAGACGCAGGCAGAAGCGCTAGCCAGACAAACCGGGCTGCCTTTGCTGAGTGAAAAAAACGATGATTTTTTATTGCAGGTCTGCTTCGATCAGGATCGGGTCAGCCTGCTCGATTCGACGCTCAACACCGCAATCGAGGTCGACTTCGTTGCAGGCACGCTCGCCCATCGGCAACAGTACGGTGGTGGGCGTGGCCAGGCGATTGCCAAAGCGGTAGGACTGAAGCGCGGCAGCACTCCGGGCGTACTCGATATCACCGCAGGCTTGGGCCGAGACGCCTATGTGCTGGCCGGGCTTGGCTGCAGGCTTACGTTGGTAGAACGATCCGCGGTGTTGCATGCCCTGATCCAGGACGGCATCCGGCGCGGCCGCGAACACGCCGCCAGTGCAGTTGTCTTGCAGAACTTCATCAAGCTGGTCAATGCTGATTCGATCAGCTACATGGAATCACTCGAGCGTAATCACCGGCCCGACGTAATCTACATCGATCCGATGTATCCGGTAAGAAAAAAGTCGGCGAGGGTCAAGAAGGATATGCAGATACTCCAGCGCTTGCTGAGCCCGTCCCCCAATCCCGAGCAGCTGTTGATCACCGCACTGGCTTACGCGAACGAACGCGTGGTCGTCAAGCGGCCGCGCCATGCAAGCCCGCTTGGCAACATCAAGCCCAACACTGACATTCGCAGCAGAAAGACGCGTTACGATGTCTACCTGACCCGCCCACGGCCTGATTCGAGTTCCAAGTAGGAGCGGCTTTAGCCGCGAATCATGCACCGTCTCGCCAGCAATTCGCGGCTAACCCGGTGATTGGCTTCGATTGCACCGTGCTTAATCTCTGAAGTTCGTGTATTGCAACGGTAGATCAATGTCCGCACTTTTCAGCGTTTCGATCACCGCCTGAAGATCATCGCGCTTCTTGCCGCTTACCCGCACCTGCTCGCCCTGGATCGCCGCCTGCACTTTGAGCTTCGTTTCCTTGACCATTTTCACGATCTTTCGAGCAAGCTCCTTGTCGACTCCTTCGCGCACCGTGATGACCTGATTGGCACGCATGCCGCGTTCCTCAATTTTGCCTTGCTCAAGGCAGGCCGTATCGATACCTCTCGCAGCGAGTTTCTTATAGATAATGTCATGCATCTGCTTGATCTGGAATTCATTCTCGGCCTCGATATTCAACAGCTGCTGCTTCAGTTCGACTTTGGCATCGCTGCCCTTGAAGTCGTAGCGATTGGCGATTTCCCGGTTCATCTGGTCGACCGCATTGGTCAGCTCGTGATGGTCGACTTCAGAAACCACGTCAAAAGATGGCATGACTATTCTCCATTTATCGTTAGAATGAACTTTGGCGTATCAAAGAACAACGGAAAAGCGATGTCAAATGTATTAATAGGATTGGGCGCCTTGTCCGCTTTTGTCTCTGTCGGTGCGGGTGCATTCGGTGCCCATGCGCTGAAACAGGCGCTGACAGCGGATATGCTCACCGTCTATCATACTGCCGTTGATTACCAGTTTATCCACTCCATTGGACTGATCATGATTGGCGCGCTGCAGCGCCAATCACCCCGCCGAGCGCACGTCGTGGCCGCCTGGACCATGTTCGCCGGAATCATCATTTTTTCGGGCAGCCTTTATGTTCTCAGCATCACCGGTATCAGGTGGCTCGGCATGATAACACCGATCGGTGGCGTCGGCCTCCTCGCCGCATGGTTGATACTCGCGATCAGCTACCTGAGCCGCGGATCCACGAAACAGGGTTGATCATGGCCACGATCTATCATCAAGTCGGAATCAAAGCACCGTTGACGGCAGTCTACAATGCAATTGCGACAACCGACGGAGTATCGAAGTGGTGGACCAAAACCATTGGCGAGACAAATGCAGGCGGGCAACTGGACTTTCAGTTCGGCGCGTATACGGTCAGTGCAATGGTTACCGAGAATCAACCCGAGAAATGCGTCGAGTGGACCGTGCAAGGCGAAGCCGGCGAATGGCTGGCGACGCGTATTAGTTTCGAGCTGGAAGAACACGATGATCAGGTCATCGTGAACTTTCAACACGCTGACTGGGAAGCCGCAACGCCAATGCTCGCACACTGCAGCACCAAGTGGGCCGTATTCCTGCTGAGCCTCAAAGACTGCCTGGAGACGGGCACTGGCAGACCCTTTCCCGGTGATATTCAGATTAATCATTCTGAGGACTAACCCGCATTTCTCACCAGGATCACGGGAGCAGGCGCAGGATTCGTGTTCGTAGGCGCCGCTCTGGAGCGAAAAGCGTAGCCATAGCTACGGTTTGAGTGAAGAGCAAGCCTACGGACGCGAAGACTAGCCTGAACCGT
>JARFQK010000291.1 GCA_029287815.1 Gammaproteobacteria bacterium | reverse complement strand
ATGCGCGGGCTTTGTTGCAGGGCACACAGTAGTGCGATCTTTGCGCTCGCTGTCGAGATGCCGGCACAAAGCTTCCTTTTATCGTAAGTCCTTGACGGGCAGCCTGTGTGGGTGGTCTGGGATACTGCGAAAACTGACAGTTTGGGTGCGAACAGCGCATTGCATCCTGTACAAAGAGTGAATTTTTCTGTAGATCGCGGCAGCCACGCGAACTGTACTGGCTGGACGGGATTGAGGGACTGGTTTTCTCAGTGACATGAGGAACCAGTTTTTTTATTGAGCGGGAATGAGCATGACTATTGGTGTAGTGGGCAGAAAAGCAGGTATGACGCGAATCTTCACAGAAGACGGTGCTTCGATTCCTGTCAGCGTCGTAGAGGTGTTGCCTAATCGCATTACCCAGATCAAGACCACCGAGAGCGATGGCTATCAGGCTATACAGGTCACGACCGGGTCACGGCGGTCATCGCGCGTTACCAAACCGCTGGCGGGGCACTTTGCCAAAGCAGGCGTTGAGTCGGGCCGTGGGCTGTGGGAGTTTCGTGTTCAGGGCGATGAGGCGGCCGAGATGGAAGTCGGTGGTGAAATCAATGTCAGCATTTTTGAGTCGGGTCAGAAAATCGATGTCACTGGCCGCAGCATTGGTAAGGGATTTCAGGGTGGTATTAAACGTCATAATTTTTCGTCGCAGGATATGTCGCATGGTAACTCGATTTCACACCGCTCGAACGGATCCATTGGAATGTGTCAGACGCCTGGTCGGGTGATCAAGGGCAAGAAGATGTCGGGTCAAATGGGTGGCGTGAAAACGACAACTCAGTCGCTGGAACTAGTGCGTGTTGATCAGGAGCGTGGCTTGCTGTTGATAAAAGGTGCGATTCCAGGTGCCAAGGGCGGTGACGTGATCATCAAGCCCGCGGTCAAGGCTTAAATCGCTGAACAACTAACATGACCAAGTAGAGACGACGATGGACCTGCAGTTACATAACAGTGAAGCAACGATTTCGGTATCAGATACGGTGTTCGCGGCTGATTACAAAGAGAGCCTGATTCATCAGCTCGTAACGGCCTACCTTGCAGCCGCTCGCGCAGGTACCAAGGCGCAGAAAAACCGCTCAGCTGTCAGAGGTGGCGGCACCAAGCCCTGGCGTCAGAAAGGCACCGGACGTGCGCGCGCCGGCACCATTCGCAGTCCTTTATGGCGCAGTGGGGGCGTGACCTTTGCCGCACAGCCTCGCAATTATGCTCAGAAAGTCAACCGCAAGATGTACCGGGCTGGTATTCGATCGATTTTGTCCGAACTGGCACGTCAAAACAGGCTGCTGATCGTCGAGGACATTGCGGTTGATGCGCCGAAGACCAAGCAGCTGGCGGCAAAACTCGCAGACCTCGGTGTCAGCAAGACGCTGATCATTACCGAAACCGGCGACGAGAAGCTGTATTTGTCCGCTCGCAACTTGCCAAATGTTGAGATCAGCGATGTCGCTGGATTGAATCCGGTTGTATTGATCCGCTATGACCATGTGGTTATCACGGTGGGTTCGGTGCGTGCAATTGAGGAATGGTTATCATGAATCAGGAACGTATCTATCAGATTCTGTTAGCGCCCCATGTGTCAGAGAAAAGCACGGGGCTGGCGGATGAAAAAAATCAGCATGTGTTCAAAGTTGCGTTGAATGCCAGCAAATCGGAAGTCAAGCAGGCTGTTGAAGAGCTGTTCAAGGTCAAGGTTGAAAAAGTCCGTATGGTGAACATCAAGGGCAAGACCAAACGGTTTGGCGGTCGCCTGGGCAAACGTTCGGATCTGCGCAAGGCCTACGTCACCTTGGGCCCTGGCCATGACATCGATTTCGTGGCCACGCACTAGAGATTAAACATTAGGGGCTTGTAATGGCACTGGTAAAGACAAAGCCGACCTCTCCGGGACGCAGGTTCGTTGTGAAGGTTACCAACAACGAGCTGCACAAGGGCACACCATTGCGTGCGCTCACTGAAAGCAAGAGCAAGAACGGCGGTCGTAACAACAAGGGGCGCATCTCGGTTCGTCACGTCGGCGGTGGCCACAAGCAGGCCTACCGGATCATTGATTTCAAACGTGACAAGGATGGCGTGCCGGCGCGCGTAGAACGGATCGAGTACGATCCGAACAGGAGTGCGCATATCGCCTTGTTGAGCTACCGTGATGGTGAGCGCCGCTCCTTCATCGCGCCCAAGGGACTCCGCCAGGGTGATATGTTGCTGTCGGGCGCGGATGCCGCGATCAAGACGGGTAATTGCCTTCCTCTGGCGAATATCCCGGTCGGTACGCAGGTTCATTGCATCGAGATGAAACCGGGCAAAGGCGCGCAGATCGCAAGAAGCGCAGGTGCCACTGCACAATTGCTGGCGCGCGATGGAGCCTATGCGACATTGCGTTTACGTTCTGGCGAGATGCGCAAGATCCATGTCAATTGCCGCGCGACGATCGGCGAGGTCGGAAATACCGAGCAAGGTCTTCGCTCGTTGGGCAAGGCTGGTGCATCACGCTGGCGCGGTGTTCGGCCCACGGTACGTGGTGTCGTGATGAATCCGGTGGATCATCCGCACGGCGGCGGTGAAGGCAGGACATCGGGTGGCCGCCATCCGGTGTCACCCTGGGGTGTGCCCACCAAGGGATACAGAACCCGCAGCAACAAACGTACTGATGGCATGATCGTCCGTCGTCGTTACAAGCGCTGATTTTTAACAGGCTGAAGAAACAGATACACAGATTCAGGAGACTATAAGTGCCACGCTCACTGAAAAAAGGTCCTTTTGTAGATCACCACCTGATGAGCAAGGTGATCAAGGCTAACGAGAACCGGGATCGGAAACCGATAAAGACCTGGTCACGCCGTTCGACTGTCTTTCCTGAAATGGTTGGCCTGACGATTGCCGTACACAACGGCAGGCAGCACGTACCGGTTTTGATCAACGAGAATATGGTTGGTCACAAATTGGGTGAATTTGCACTGACGCGAACCTACAAAGGCCATGCGGCCGATAGAAAAGCGAAGTAGACAATTGAAGTAGACGATTATGGAAGCGACAGCAAAACACAGATTTGCACGCATCTCACCGCAAAAATGCCGTCTGGTCGCGGATCAGATTCGTGGCCTTGCAGTCGAGGATGCCTTGAACACATTGACGTTTGGCACGACAAAGTCGGCTGCGATCATGAAGAAGGTTCTTGAATCGGCGATCGCGAATGCCGAGCATAACGAAGGTGCTGACATCGACGAATTGAAGGTTTCTCGTGTCTATGTCGACGAAGGGCCGGTCATGAAGCGACTGGAAGCGCGCGCCAAAGGCCGTGCCAATAGAATATTCAAGCGTACCAGTCACATTACCGTGGCTGTGGCTGACAGCTAAGAGAGATCGTAATGGGACAAAAAGTACATCCGGTAGGTATTCGACTCGGCATTTCCACTGACTGGAATTCCAAATGGTACGCGTCGTCAGCAGATTTCCCAAATCTGCTGAATGCCGATATCAAGGTCCGTGAGTACCTGAAGAAAAAGCTGGAGAATGCCAATGTCAGCAGAATACAGATCGAGCGTCCGACGCGTGCCGCGGTGATCACGATCCATACGGCCCGGCCGGGTGTCGTCATCGGTAAGAAAGGCGCAGACATCGAAAGATTGCGAGAGGAAGTCGCGAAGCTGATCGGTCTGCACATCAACAGCGTGAAAATCAACATCGAAGAGATCCGTAAACCTGAACTCGACGCTCAATTGGTCGCCGAGAGTATTGCGCAGCAGCTGGAGCGACGCGTGATGTTTCGTCGGGCGATGAAGCGCGCAATTCAGAATACGATGCGTATGGGCGCTGAAGGCGTCAAGATCATGGTCGCCGGTCGTCTGAACGGTGCTGAGATCGCGCGCAGCGAATGTTATGCGGAAGGGCGGGTACCATTGCACACGCTGCGGGCAGACATCGATTACGGCTTTGCCGAAGCACTGACGACCTATGGCATTCTTGGCGTCAAGGTTTGGATCTACAAAGGTGAAGTTTTCGACTTGTACCAGGAGTCCGAAGTCGAAGTTGGCAAAACGGCCAGTGCGAGTTAGAGGAAGAGTCCAGTGTTACAGCCAAAACGCACAAAATTTCGTAAACAGTTCAAAGGCAAAAACCGGGGCCTGGCTCAGGCTGGCAACAAAGTAAGCTTCGGTGAATACGGTCTGAAGGCCACCGAGCGTGGCAGGGTCACGGCGCGACAGATCGAGTCTGCGCGGCGCGCGATGACACGCCACATCAAACGTGGTGGCAAGATCTGGATTCGTATCTTCCCGGATGTGCCGATTTCCAGCAAGCCTCTAGAAGTGCGTATGGGTAAAGGTAAGGGCAACATCGATCACTGGGTCGCGAAAATACAGCCAGGCACCGTGTTATACGAAATGGAAGGGGTGAGTGAAGAGCTGGCGCGCGAGGCTTTTCGTCTTGCGGCCAACAAGCTACCGATCAAGACAACCTTCATTCAGCGCAAGGTGATGTGATGGCAAATGCAACCGAATACAGGAACATGTCCGTAGCGGACCTGAACAAAGAATTGATCGATCTGCGTCGTGAACAGTTTAACTTACGGATGCAGCAGGGCGCAGGGAATATGCCCAAGGTTCACCGGTTTAGTGCTGTGCGCAAGGATATTGCGCGGATCAAGACCGTGCTCAATGAAAAGAAAGCGAGTAGCTGAATATGGCAACGACTGAAAATTCCGAACAGGCAGAAGAAAAAGTACAGCGCACGTTGACCGGCTCGGTCAGCAGTGCCGCAATGGACAAGAGTATTACGGTGACTGTCGAGCGCCGGATCAAGCACCCAGTCTATGGAAAGTACATCAGGCGTTCAACCAAGCTGCGCGTCCATGATGAGCACAACGAGTGCAACAAAGGCGATGTTGTGGTGATCGAGCAGTGCCGTCCTTTGTCGAAAACGAAGTCATGGCGACTGGTCGAGGTTGTCGAAAGAGCCGGCGAGGCCTGATCGTAATCTGGCCACACTGGTGCGAGTCAACACAGAGATGAATCAAAGGAAGCGCTCATGATACAAATGCAAACAGTCCTAAATGCAGCTGACAATAGTGGTGCGCGCAAAGTGCAGTGCATCAAGGTGCTGGGCGGTTCCCATCGTCGTTATGCATCGGTTGGTGACGTGATCAAAGTCAGCGTCAAGGACGCAATCCCTCGTGGCAAGGTGAAGAAAGGTGAGGTCTATAACGCTGTGGTCGTACGTACGACCAAGGGCGTTCGCAGACAGGACGGCTCGCTGATCCGTTTCGATTCCAACGCAGCTGTGTTGTTGAATAACGCGTTGCAACCTATTGGCACACGCATATTTGGTCCGGTAACTCGGGAGCTCAGAACCGAGAGGTTCATGAAGATCATCTCGCTCGCACCGGAAGTGTTGTAAGGGGTATCAAGATGAAACGTTTGCGTAAAGGTGACCAGATTGTTGTCATTGCCGGAAGAGACAAGGGCCGCCAGGGAACGGTCCTCAAAGTGCTGGCAGATGATCGTGTGCTGGTTGAGTCCATCAACATGGTAAAGAAACACACTAAGGCCAACCCGATGCAGGGTATCGAGGGCGGCATCGTGAATAAGGAGATGCCGCTTCATGTGTCTAATGTCATGTTGTTCAACCCCATGACCAACGAAGGTGATCGGATTGGATTTAGAACACTGGAAGATGGACGCAAGGTTCGTTACTTCAAATCGAATGGCGAGGTTGTAGACGTTTAGGTTTACTGATTATGGCGAGATTACAGCAATTTTATAGAGATACCGTCGTCAAGAAGCTGATGGACGAGCGTGGTTATCAAAACATCATGCAGGTGCCGCGCATAGAAAAAATCACGCTCAACATGGGTGTCGGTGAGGCCATCGGTGATAAGAAAGTCATCGAGAACGCCCTGGGCGATCTGGAAAAGATCTCGGGGCAGAAGCCTGTCACTGCTCTGGCGCGAAAATCCGTGGCCTCGTTCAAGGTGCGCGAAGGTTATCCGATCGGCTGCAAGGTGACTTTGCGAAAAGACCGCATGTATGAATTCCTGGATCGCCTGATCAGTGTTGCAATACCGCGTATACGCGATTTTCGCGGTATGAGTCCCAAGGCGTTCGATGGCCGTGGAAACTATAACATGGGCGTGAAAGAGCAGATCATATTTCCGGAAATCGACTACGACAAAATCGATGCGCTGCGTGGCATGGATATCAATATAACGACATCGGCGACTAACGATGATGACGCTCGAGCATTGCTGGCGGCATTTAACTTCCCATTTAAGAACTGAGTAAGAAGAGAGATAGAGAACGCGGATATGGCAAAAGTTTCGATGGTACAACGTGAGCTGAAGCGTGCACGTCTTGTGAAAAAATATGCGGAAAAACGTCAAGCTTTGCGCGCTGTGCTGAAAAGCGCTGATGCGAGCATAGAAGAAAAGATGGAAGCACAAAAGCAATTGCAGTTGCTGCCACGCGACTCCAGTCCATCGAGACAGCGAAATCGCTGCCGCGTGACGGGAAGGCCACATGGTTATTTTCGCAAATTCGGCCTGTGCCGCAATAAACTGAGAGAAGCAGCCATGCGCGGCGATGTCCCGGGTCTGGTCAAGGCAAGCTGGTAAGCGGGGTAGGGTGCTAATTATGATGACAGATCCAATCTCTGACATGCTGACGCGCATTCGCAATGCGCAATCTGCCGGGAAAATCGACGTGACTATGCCGTCATCCAAAGCCAAGCTGGCTATTGCAGATGTGATGAAAGAAGAAGGTTACATCACCGATTACGCTGTCAGCACGCAAACACGGCCTGAACTGACCATTACATTGAAATATTATCAGGGCAGTCCGGTGATAGAAGAGCTCAAGCGCGTGAGCAGACCCGGGTTGCGTATCTACAAGAACAAGGATGAGTTGCCAAAGGTGCTCAACGGACTGGGTGTGGCGATCATCTCCACTTCTGCAGGCGTGATGACGGATAAAAAAGCCAGAGAAGAAGGTCGTGGTGGTGAAGTAATCTGTACGATTTCGTAACGGTTTCGTCAATGATCATCAAGTTAAGAGTTTTGAAATGTCACGTATAGCGAACAAACCGGTCGAAATTCCATCGGGTGTTGAAGTCAACATCAGTGGCAGTTCGATTACAGTTAAGGGGAAGAACGGCAATCTCGCGATGGTCGTGAATGAGCGAGTCGAGGTCCAGCAGGATGATAGCGGCATGCGGTTTGTCGGCAAAGAAGGTGTCGATGGCTCGATTGCAATGGCGGGCACAATGCGTTCGCTGGCGAACAATATGGTCGTCGGTGTGAGTCAGGGCTTTGAAAAAAAACTCGAGCTCGTTGGCGTCGGGTATCGTGCACAAGCCCAGGGCAATAAATTAAACCTGACCCTGGGGTTCTCTCATCCCGTCGTTTACGACGTCCCTGAAGGTATCACGGTGGAAACACCGAGCCAGACCGAAATCGTTGTCAAGGGTGCGGACAAGCAGAAAGTTGGACAGGTGTCGGCAGATATACGGGGCTATCGGCCACCGGAACCCTACAAGGGTAAAGGCGTGCGTTATTCTGACGAGCGTGTGATCCGTAAAGAAGCCAAGAAGAAATAGGCTAGCGAAAATTGAGCAGACCATTGCTATGAAATCGAAAAAAGAAAGCAGACTTCGTCGAGCAAAGAGAGCACGTGTCAAGATCCGTGAACTCGGCGTTCATCGGTTGAGTGTCCACCGCACACCGAAACACATTTACGCACAGGTGATCGATCCATCCGGAAGTAAGGTCATTGCCAGTGCGTCGACCGTGCAGCGAGACATCCGTGCTGCTCTGGCGTCAACCGGCAATGCCGAAGCAGCTGCAGCGGTTGGCAAAGCTATTGCCGAGAAAACCAAATCAGCTGGAATAGAACTGGTGGCGTTCGATCGCTCCGGTTTCAAATACCATGGCAGGGTCAAGGCACTGGCTGATGCTGCCCGCGAAAACGGTTTGAGATTCTAGACCGTAGTGACAGGATAGAAATATGGCTAATGTAGAAGCATCCGCATC
>JARFQK010000051.1 GCA_029287815.1 Gammaproteobacteria bacterium | reverse complement strand
AGCGAGTTCCAAGAACTATCAAGATGTCGAACAGACTCTGCTCGCGCTCGGCGCACAATCGGTCAGCTTCAAAGATGCAGCAGACAACCCAATTCTGGAGCCTCGACCAGGCGAAACACCGCTGTGGCGGGATGCGATAATCACCGGGCTGTACGATGACCATGCTGACCCTTCTTTTCTGGCCCAACGCATCAGCGAACTGCTGGCGGATCAGGATCTCGATATCAAGATCGATACCCTGCCGGAACAGGACTGGACCAGAGCCTGGATGGATTCGTTCAAACCCATGCGTTTCGGTGAACGTCTCTGGGTGTGTCCCAAGCATATGGAGCCGCCAGAGCCGGATGCGATCAATCTCCGCCTCGATCCCGGGCTGGCGTTCGGCACTGGAACACACCCTACCACCTCCTTGTGTCTGCGTTGGCTTGACCGTCATGTAAGCCATCAATCCGGCCACGAAAGCGTGTTGGACTATGGTTCTGGATCAGGCATCCTGGCGATCGCAGCACTGCTGCTCGGCGCCAGGCATGCTGATTGTGTCGATATCGATAGACAGGCATTGCTTGCGACCCGGGAAAATGCGGTGGGCAATCGAGTGTCTGACAATTTAGCAACCTTCCTTCCAGGGGAACTGTCGGCTGACAGGCAGTTTAACCTCGTACTGGCGAATATACTTTCAGGACCATTGACCGAGTTGGCGCCGCGCCTGGCACGGCATTGCCACGCGGGCAGCGACCTGGTGCTGTCAGGCATACTTCAATCCCAGGCCGACGCTGTCCGTCATGCTTATTCAGACTTTTTCAACATAACATCGACAGAAGTCCTGGATGACTGGGTTCTGCTTCACGGCGAGCGGTACGGGTGATCTAATGCGCTACAGCTTGACTTACCGCAGAGACGCGGAGGCGCAGGATTCGTGTTCGTAAGCGCCGCTCTGGAGCGAAAAGCGCAGCCATAGCTACGGCTTGAGTGAAGAGACCGTAGGGTGCGCCATGCGCACCGCGCATCTTCAGTTCGGTGGCCGGTTCTGGTGCGCACGGCGCACCCTACGATCTTGGGCAGGCGAAGACCAGCCTGAACCGTGATAGGCATGCTTGAAAAACACGCTGTATTTTCGGTCATTCGAGTTCTCTCAAAAGAGCCAATGCCTTATCAGTACTCTACGCCGCCTGGTGAGAAATGCCGGCTACGCGATATTCAGCATTCCTCTGCGTCTCTGTGGTAACCAGAACCCTGCAATATGTGCTGCGGTGAAACTGTGTGATAAGGTCTCGATATGCAGACTGAATGCCCGCATTGCCATACCGTATTCCGCGTTGCGCCGGCCCAGCTGGAAATGGCCGATGGTATGGTGCGCTGCGGCTTCTGCAAAGAAGTCTTCAATGCGACGCAAAGCCTGGATCAGAACACACATCGCCCCGATCGGGAACCGAGCGAGGAGCGGCTGACCGGTCCGACCGAGCAAGCATCCGACGATGGTATCCAACACATCGAAACACCCGGGGGCGTGATCTCCGATGCCCTCAGCTTCGAAGGCCTCCGCGGTGACTACTCCCGCATGACGACAGCTGCGTGGAGTATCGCCATACTCGTGCTTATCTTTGCACTGCTGACCGAATATCTCTGGTTCAACCAGCCCGAGATGTTTCAACACGACAAACTGAAACCGCTAACCACCCGCCTTTGTCAGCTGGTCGATTGTGATCGCTTGCAGCTGCGCGATCCGTCAAAAATCGAAATGATCAGCCGGAACATCTATACCCATCCGAACGTTGACGGTGCGTTAATGATCAACACGACCATGGTGAACCATGCTGCCCATGCCCAGCCCTATCCGCAGGTGCAGATCGATTTCTCTGACATCAGAGGCAAGGTGGTTGCGTCGCGGCGCTTCAAACCCGAAGAGTACCTGCAGATCGACACACAGGAACTGAATCTTCTGCAATCGGGTAAACCCGTTACCTTCGGAATCGAAATCCAGGATCCGGGCAGGGAGGCAATCACTTACGAGTTCAGCTTCCACTAAGGGAACTCAAAGCTTCCTTGCGGCACACCGACGTACCGCCATTTTCAATCACATATGTTGTAGAAACTGAGGAAAAAAAATTGCTTTACTTTTTTCGTGCGCTGATACTTACAGGGTAGAATTATCCGAACTTCCTTGAACGACAATCGACTATAATGCGCCGATGAGAATTGGCCCATACCTTCTATCGGCCCCGCTGGTACTCGCACCGATGGCCGGCGTCACTGACCGGCCGTTTCGCAGCCTGTGCGTGCGCATGGGTGCGGCGCTGGCCGTGTCCGAGATGGTGACGTCGAACAAACAGCTCTGGCACACACGCAAAACACGATTGCGCCTGGACCACAATGGCGAACAGCAACCCCGCAGTGTGCAGATTGCCGGAACCGATCCTGAACAAATGGCCGAGGCAGCCAAATTCAATGTCGATCACGGCGCGCAGATCATCGACATCAATATGGGCTGCCCTGCAAAGAAAGTGTGTAGTGTCATGGCCGGCTCAGCCTTGCTGAAAAACGAGGCGCTGGTCCGTAGAATCTTGACCGCTGTCGTTCAGGCCGTCGAGGTACCCGTCACCTTGAAAACACGCACGGGTTGGGATTCCAAGCACAAAAATGCCGTTACGATTGCGCGTATTGCGGAATCATCGGGCATAAAGGCCATCGCGGTGCATGGCCGTACACGCAGCTGCGGGTACAGAGGGCAGGCGGAATACGATACCATCACGGCGGTGAAAGCCGCGGTCGGCATCCCTGTTATCGCCAATGGTGATATTGATACACCTTCCAAAGCAGCGGAAGTGTTGAAGACAACAGGCGCAGACGGCATCATGATTGGCCGAGCCGCTCAAGGTAATCCTTGGATTTTCAGGGAAATCAGGCACTATCTCGAAAGCGCCGAACTGCTCGCTCCACCGTCGCTAGATGAAATAGAGAATGTATTGATTAATCACCTCGAAAGCCTGTATGATTTTTACGGTGACCACATGGGTGTCCGCATTGCTCGCAAGCATCTCGGCTGGTATTGCAAACGTCATCTTAAAACGGATACCTTTAGAACAAACATAGTTCGGGTTGAGTCAGCGGCGGAGCAGCTCGATCTTGTCAATGCATTTTTTGATAATGCAAGGGGAGGTTTATTGGCAGCATGATTCCAGACAATGTACACGCAATCGATGAGAGCAGGATCCAGCGGGATGATAATGAGGGTATCTCACAGCTCTATAACGCGGTTAAGCACTCAATACGACGATACCTTTATGAACTCGATGGTACCCAACCGCATGACATGTACGATCTTGTGCTCAGGCAGGTCGAACAACCTTTACTGGAGGCTATCCTTGAGCACACAAAGGGCAACCAGTCGAAGGCCGCCGAATATCTCGGTCTTAATCGCGGTACCCTGCGCAAAAAGTTGCGCACTTATAACCTGCACAAATAGCGACTAATCCGCAACGACATTACGAATTTGTTTAGTCTGTCGGAGCTAATCTGACCCCTTTTACTGGCTTGGAAAGATCCATACTCCAGCTGAACACCACGCATTGTAGCTGCGGTGCAGTTCGGGTAACAAACAACGCTTGTACATATTATGCTCGATCCAAATAACCGACCAGTGCGCCGAGCACTGATCAGCGTCTCGGACAAAACTGGCATCGTCGAGTTTGCCAAAGCCCTGCATGAAATGGGGGTGGATATTATCTCGACCGGTGGTACCGCGAAACTACTCATCGAGAATTTTGTTCCTGTCACCGAGGTTTCCCGTCACACCGGCTTCCCGGAAATCATGAACGGTCGCGTCAAGACGCTGCACCCGAAGATACACGGCGGCATTCTCGGGCGCAGAGGTATCGATGACGGCGTGATGAAGGCCAATGACATTGCGCCGATCGACCTGATTGTGGTTAACCTCTACCCGTTTGAAGCAACGGTCGCTGATCCAGAATGCAGCCAGGAAGATGCGATTGAGAATATCGATATCGGTGGTCCGGCCATGGTACGTGCAGCAGCAAAGAACCACGCCTTTGTTAGCATTGTCGTCGATCCAGCCGACTACCAGCGGGTCATCGATCAGATCAACCGCAAAGCGGGTTGCGTTGACGATGACACCCGTTTTGATCTTGCGGTAAAGGCTTTTGAGCATACTGCGAGTTACGACGGCGCGATCGCCAATTATCTCGGTCGCATCAATCGCGATGGCGGCAACAAGGCGTTTCCGCGTACGATCAATCTGCAATTTCACAAGACACAGGAAATGCGCTACGGCGAGAACCCTCATCAGAGCGCAGCCTTCTACACCGAAAAAAACCCAAGCGAGGCCAGCGTTGCGACCGCCCGCCAGATACAGGGCAAAGAACTATCGTTCAACAACATCGGTGATACCGATGCCGCACTTGAATGTATCAAACAATTCGAAGAACCTGCCTGCGTTATCGTCAAGCATGCCAATCCTTGCGGAGTTGCTGTTGACGGCACACTGCTCAAGGCTTACGAACGCGCTTACAGCACAGATCCCGAATCGGCTTTTGGCGGCATCATCGCCTTCAACCGCGAACTCAATCAAGAAACCGCCGAAGCGATCATCGAACGCCAGTTTGTCGAAGTGATTATTGCCCCGTCGGTCAGCCAGGATGCAATAGCCGCTGTCTCTGCGAAGAAGAATGTACGCCTGCTCGAGTGCGGCGCGTGGAGCGACTCAAAAGCCCGCCTGGATTTCAAGCGCATTAATGGCGGTCTCCTGCTACAGGACGCCGACCTGGCGCTTTACGACGCCTTGAACATCGTCAGTGAGCGCCAGCCCAGTGGTCAGGAAATGCAGGATCTTTTATTCAGCTGGCGTGTTGCCAAATTCGTCAAATCGAACGCGATCGTTTACGCCAGAGACAATATGACGATTGGCGTGGGCGCGGGTCAGATGAGCCGGGTGAACAGCGCCCGCATTGCCGGCATCAAGGCAAAACAGGCCGGGCTGCAAGTCAGCGACTCCGTCATGGCGTCCGACGCGTTCTTTCCGTTCCGCGACGGTATCGATGCCGCCAACGAAGCAGGCATCACTGCCGTGATACAACCTGGGGGCTCGATGCGCGATGACGAAGTCATCGCCGCAGCCAACGAGCACGGCATGGCCATGGTATTCACCGGCATGCGGCACTTCCGGCACTGATTCGTTTTAACGCAGAGGCGCAAAGACGCAGAGGACGCAGAGCTTTTTGGGTTATTGATATTTGGCACCATCAGGCATGACCGCGGACTTCGTCAATTATGTGCTTAAAATAATTTCTCTTAGCGTTCTTTGCGTCTCCGCGTCTTTGCGTTGAAAAATCAAAGGAAAAAACCATGAAAGTATTGATCGTTGGCGGTGGGGGACGTGAGCATGCGCTCGCGTGGAAAGTAGCGCGGTCGGACAAGGTCGAAACGGTCTATGTCGCACCAGGCAACGCCGGCAC
>JARFQK010000235.1 GCA_029287815.1 Gammaproteobacteria bacterium | reverse complement strand
AGGCGGCGTAGAGTACTGATAAGGCATTGGCTCTTTTGAGAAAACTCGAATGATCGAAAATACAGCGTGTTTTTCAGGCATGCCTATCACGGTTCAGGCTGGTCTTCGTGTCCGTAAGCTTGCTCTTCACTCAAACCGTAGTTATGGCTACGGTTTTCGCTCCAGAGCGGCGCCTACGAACACGAATGCTGCGCCTGCTCCCGTGATCCTGGTGAGAAATGCGGGCTAATCAGTGTGGCGCCGGGAGAAGCCAGAGCGGCGGTCACCACCATTCCCGGCAAAACGTATCAAGTTTCTTCTGTCTCGTCCGACGCGACGTTCATTGCGAAACCGCCTGTCTGGACCGCAGTACTCCGCCGTAGAAATCGTGATATTGTTAAGACGTGAATGCATCATTCACCTTTATGCTGCCACTACGCTCGATTCTACTCAAGATAAGTTCAAATACGTAAAATATTGTAAACGGATGCGCCGGCGACTGGCGCCCGCCCGGGCACCCAAAAATGCATTGTCCGCCACTCTTGATCCCCGTCGGCACATTTTCATGAAACGCAGAGAGCGCAGAGACGCAGAGGCCGCAGAGGAAACGATTCAGTTTGGGTGCGCCGCGCGCCGCGCGCGCAACAGCGGTTCATTTTCCTCTGTGGCCTCTGCGTCTCTGCGGGCTCCGCGTTAACGACAAAACCTGATCTTGGCACCAAACAAAGAATCGATCAGGTCAATCGCGTCGGTGGATCTTCAGAATCTTCGCCCCCTGTTCCGGCATCTGGCCGTCCCGGTAACCTTGATCGAGATGCTGCAGTGCATTGCTGAAGTCGGCCACTAGCCTGAGTTGTATGTCACCGTGGTTGCTGGCGTGGAACACCACATCACAGGCTACCGGTTCAGTCAACGCGTTGCGATCATGAGACTGCGGAAATTGCCAGGCAATCACGATAACGCGCCCACCCTCGTTATCGGCGACCGCGTAGGACTGGCTGTCGACGAAGACGATCTCCTCCGTGCTCATCACCGCGAGAAACTGCATGCTCCTGATCGGGACGAAGACATGGGCGGCGGCACTCCGCCCTAGTAGAGACCGGTACAGATTATAGATCTCCGCCGGGACTGACCAGGCATACCGCTCGACTTCATCCGGGAGGAAGAACGTTTCTGTGACGATTCTAGCCATCCGGCGTCCCTCAATCTGGATCGACACCCATATTTGGATCCCATCCGAGTTTCCGCGCCGCGTCCATCGCCTGCTGATAAATCCTGGCATGGCGCTGCCTCAGCTCGTCCGGCAGGTTGGACACCAGACAACCATATTTGTCCCATTCATGTTTTGTCTGATCATGGATAACCTGCAGACGGCTGTACGCCCAATTCTCACACGTCTCGTCCTCCGGCAGGATGCCAAACACCCATGCATCCTTGATGATATTCCCAATGGGCGTCATGCCCCCATACTCGTCCCTTTCAATACCAACGTATAATTGCTCCGCCATTGTTATTAACCGTTTGATTCAAGGTGTTTTCCATTGTAACGTATTGTTGGACATTTTCATTGCGGCGAAAATGGCACAATGCCTGCCATGCGGTCAGCAGCGCCACATAAAGGAATTATGAAGCAGCCATATCACACTCAGATGCGACAGCCTGACCAGGCTATGGAATCCCACATACAGCTTGAAGAGATCCGTATGCTCTACGGCAGCATGCTGTTTTCGATGATCGCCACCTTTGCTGCGAGCCTGATCATGTACCTGGTGATGCTCGGTCATGCCGATTCATCCAGGAACCTGTCATTGTGGTTCATAGTCATGCTTGCCTCGATCCTTCTGCGCAGCTGGGATACTTATGCATTCAACAGAGCAGCGCCTGAGGAACAAAGTAAATCATCATGGGGCCTACGTTTTCTACTCGGCTCAACATTCGCCGGCTTTTGGTGGGGCATGCTGTCATGGCTGGGCTATTCAACGGAAAATGAATACCAGGCACTGATCGTCGTGTGCATCGTTGGCGTAGTCGGCGGCGCCTTGACCACGCTTACTTATCGCTGGCAGACAACGGTCATGTTTTTGATGCCGGCTCTTCTGCTACTCGAAATTCGCCTGCTGTTCGAGGATAACGAGTTTTTCACGACGGTCTCCTACCTCCTTGCGTTATTCATTGTATTCACGCTTGTCACATCGAGGCGCGAATACAGGAACTCGAATCAGAATATCAGGCTTCGGATAGAGGCGGATATTAGAGAAGAAGCGCTCCGCACCGCGAAAAACGAAGCCGAACAGGCCAACGAGGCGAAGTCCATTTTCCTGTCCAACATGTCGCACGAACTCAGAACACCCCTCAATGCGATACTCGGATACACGCAGTTGCTGCAACATGATGAATCACTGTCACCAAAACAACAGGACAGCGTCAACGAAATCGATGATGCCGGCGAACTACTTCTGGAACTGGTCAACCAAGTTCTCGATCTGTCCGCGATCGAAGAGGGCAACTTAGCCATATCGATCGAGAATATTGGCTTACGAGAGGTGCTGCAGGAATGTAAGGCCTTGATTCAACCTCTCGCAGATAGGAACCAAATCCACCTTGATTTCATTACGGATGTTCCCGGATACGTCAGGGCCGACCACACTCGACTGAAACAAGTGATTCTCAATCTGCTGACAAACGCTATCAAATTCAATCATGCCAACGGCATGGTCAATGTCAGATCCCATTTCGTTGCTGAAAACCGTGTGCGTGTCTGCGTTGAAGACACGGGCTTTGGCATCGCCCCGAACAAGCTGCAAAACCTGTTCGAACCTTTTACGCGCCTGGAACCCGATTCCAAGAAAATCGAAGGCACCGGGATTGGTCTGACCATTGCCAAAAACCTCACAGAAATGATGAATGGCACGCTCAGCGTACAGAGCGAAATTGGTCAGGGCAGCACTTTCTGGATCGAGCTGGAGGGCTCACAAGCGGGTATCGTGCCCGAGACCAGAATTCATCAAGCCGATCTGTTCAACCCTGCTGATCACAGCGGACCGAAGCAAACGACAAAGATCCTCGTTGTCGAAGACAATCCTTCCAACCTGAAACTGATCTCGAACCAGCTGCGAACACTCGGCTACAAAGCGGATCTCGCCAGCAATGGCAGAGAAGGACTCAATCTTTTTAGAAGCCATGAATATGCATTGGTTTTGACAGACTGCAACATGCCGATAATGGATGGCTATGAACTTGCGCTTGAAATCCGCAAGGAAGACACCGAAATTCCAATCATTGCTCTGACCGCTGATGCTTTTCCTGAACGCGAAAAGCAATGCTTGGCCGCTGGAATGAACGGTCGGATCAGCAAACCGGTCAATTTGCAGAACTTGAGGATCATGCTCGAAAAATGGGCCTCGAGCCTACCGGCCCTGACATGATCGGAGAGCCAACCCGGATGTTGCGCTAACCCGCATGTTGCTATTACGGGCTTGCGACCGAGCCCGAATCCACCAGGGCCTCACCACCACCTCTGCGATCCGAAGCCGCATCCAGCTTGCCTGATTCCTTCTGTTGGACGATGACATGCATGTTACCGTAGCTCGAGTCGAGTAGTTGTATTTGATGACCGAGGTCCGATAATGCGCGCATCAGCTTGGCTGAGAACACACTGGGCTCAGCTATGATCTTGTCGGGCAGATACTGATGATGAAACCTACCACGATCCACCATCGCCTGAGCATCACCGCCTTCATGAAACGCTAGCGCCGCCAGCAGCACCATCGTAATGATCCTGCTGCCCCCGGGTGTTCCCAGCACCGCGATGCGGTCGTCCGTCTCCAGAAAGCTGGGGGACATACTCGAAAGCATGCGCTTACCCGGCTCGATCGCATTTGCCTCGGCACCCACCAGACCATACACATTCGGTTCGCCGGGTTTGGACGAAAAATCATCCATCTCGTCATTCAACAGCACGCCCGTACCGGCTGCGACAAAACCCGACCCGAACGGAAAGTTTATCGACAGCGTAGCAGCTACCCGGTTGCCATCGTCATCAATAATCGAAAAGTGTGTAGTATCCGATGCCTTCTGGGTACCCACGGCCACAGGCGTCAACGCATCGCTCGGCGTCGCCGCATCCAGCTTGATACCGGCAGCCAACCGATCCGCATATTTTTTTGATACCAGCCTGTTCACCGGAACGCTGACAAAATCGGTATCACCGAGAAATTCTGCTCTATCGCGATAGGCGCGCCGCATCACCTCCGCTAGAAGATGAATCCTTTGAGCTTCCGTCAGTGTCGCGCGATCAAAACCCTCGAGCATATTCAGCATCTGGATCAGCGCGATACCGCCGGACGACGGTGGCGCTGCCGAAACGATCTGCATACCCCGAAATACACCCTTGACCGGCTCACGCTCGACGACCCGGTATGACGCCAGATCTTCCATACTCCAGATACCGCCATTGCGAACAACCGAATCGACCAGGCGCCGGGCGAGCTCCCCCTGATAGAAGCCGCGGGCACCTTCCCGGGCGATGATGCTCAGAGTGGTAGCCAGATCGGGCTGGCGTATCACGCTTCCCGGCTCGGGCGCCTTGTTATTTTTCAGAAATATCGCAGCGGCATCGGTCGACGCTCTGAGCGCATCTTCCCTGAAACCGGCCATACGCTGGTAATGGCTGTCGGTCGTGAACCCCTGTCTGGCATAGCGGATGGCCGCTTCCAGGGTCACTGACAACGGCAGCTTGCCGTATTTTGAAGATAAATGCTCGATCGCTGCGGGCACGCCGGGAATGCCTGCCGATAACGGCCCGTCGATCGACGCGCCCGGGATCAAATCGCCATGCTGATCCAGATACATATCACGCTCTGCAGCCAGCGGCGCGCGCTCGCGACCATCGAGCATGACATCGCGATTCTCGCTGCTGAGGTGCAACAGCCAGAAGCCACCGCCGCCAATGCCCGAACTGTAGGGTTCGACCACAGCCAATGTCGCTGTCACGGCGACGGCTGCATCGAACGCATTGCCGCCTTTGTCGAGCACCTCGATGCCCGCATCGGTCGCCAGAGGATGGGCACTCGCCACAGCCGCAGCCTGGACGTGAGCATGCCACGCAAAGAAGCAGGCAAACGTAAGGACAAGCACACGGAAGCGCCGAATCATCTTGGCTCGCTCGGAAACGGTCGTGTCGAAGAAGATATCAGCCCCCGGTAAGACGCTTGTATTTTTCCATCAATTCCTCCTGTGTTTCGACATGATTGGGATCATGTGGGATGCAGTCCACAGGACAGACCTCTACACACTGTGACGTCTCATAGTGACCAACGCACTCGGTGCACAAATCAGGATCGATCACGTAAATTTCATCACCCGGACTTATCGCCTCATTTGGGCATTCCGGTTCGCACACATCGCAATTGATGCATTCATCAGTAATATATAACGCCATAATACAATTTTCGTATCTGTCAAAACCCGACAAAAATTCAACGCCTCAGGCTGCCCGGCCCGAATCGGGCTAAATGTTATCTCCAACACGCGCGAGTTCATCCACAACGGCTTTGTGGACAAACTCTGATACATCACCGCCGTGCAGGGCGATTTCCCTGACCAGTGATGCGGAAATAAAACTGGTCTCTTCGGAAGGTGTCATGAACACGGTTTCAATTCGACTGTCGAGTCGGCGATTCATGCTAGCCAGTTGCATTTCGAACTCGAAATCCGAAACAGCACGCAAGCCACGAAGAATGACATTGGCCTGATGCTTCCGCGCGAACTCAACCAACAGTGCCGAGAAGCCACAGACTTCAACATTGTCGATCGACGCCAGTACCCGCATTGCCATTGCGACACGTTTGTCCAGATCGAACAACGGTGCTTTTGCCGGATTGGCCGCAATTGCCACGACGACACGATCGAACAGGCGGGAGGCCCGCTGCACCAGGTCACTGTGCCCATTGGTGATGGGGTCGAAAGTTCCGGGATAGACTGCGATCACTGACATAGCTGCTGCGCTCGACCGAACAATTTATAGGCGACCTGACCCGCAAACCTGGATTTCAAACATACCCAGTTTTCAGGGACATCGACCCCCGTATCCACACGCGAATGCTCGAGGTAGATTTTGGCATTTTCTGCCAGGTTTTTCCCACGCTCGAGCAGCGCACAACACTGGCCCAGAATGCTGGCATGATACGGTGGGTCCAGAAATGCCAGGTCAAACACTGAGTCTTCGCTATTAAGCCACCCGAGCGCATCAGCAGTAACGATTTCCACATTGTCCGCCTTCAGCTTGCCCGCGTTGGCCGCCAGCGCTGATGTCGCTGCGCGGTCATCATCGACCATAATCACTCGACTGGCTCCCCGGGATGCGGCCTCAAAGCCGAGCGCACCACTGCCGGCAAACAAGTCGAGACAAATGCTGCCAGAAACATCAGCCTGCAGCCAGTTGAAGAGGGTTTCTCTGACTCTGTCAGGCGTCGGCCTGAGATCGCTCAACTCGGGAAATTCGAGCTTGCGGCCCCTCCATTTACCTGCAATGATGCGCAGTTGGCTGCGTCCTGACTGCCTCATGAACCACCGTTGCCCACGATCACCGTCACGAGCTTGTCAATATCGATTCTCGTCTTCAGCACCTGCTTGACAGCGTTCTGGTCCACTTTGCGGACGTTGGCAATGTAGGTATCGAGGTAATCCACCGGCAGGTCGTAAAAAGCCATCATCGCCAGTGAACCCAACAGCTTACTATTGCTGTCGAGGCTCAGCGGATAACTCCCAGTGATATTGCTTAGGCTTCGTTCCAGTTCCTCCCGATCCGCCCCCTGGGCAACATATTTTTCCAGCTCTGCCTGCAACAAAGACAACGCCTGATCGGTCTGGTCCGCGCGGGTCTGTAGATTGATCATGAACGGCCCCTTCTCCCGCATCGGCGAAAAATA
Source organism: Gammaproteobacteria bacterium (assembly GCA_029287815.1). GTDB lineage: Bacteria > Pseudomonadota > Gammaproteobacteria > SZUA-229 > SZUA-229 > JABDQW01. Next base: position 4,325 of record JARFQK010000235.1, on the reverse strand, counting down.
ACTGCTGACGCTGTAAGCCAGACCGTGGTCCTCTCGTATCGTACCGACCAGACGAGAGCTAAATCCGCCGCCACCGAATGGGTGGTTCGCTACATACAATGCAAAAAAATCCGGGTCATCGCGCCGCATGCCGGGCTGACCTAGATAAATATGGCTCTGCTTCGACGGGAAGTTGATCTTTATGGTTTGCGCCCGATCCAGAGCGGCAACCGAGGGCAACGGTTCCGGCCTGCTGCCCGCTGGCAGGCCCTTGAGCACCGTATTGACGATCTGCTCGGCCTGGGCGCGATCTACGGCACCGACTATCGCGATGCTCGCATTGCGCGCCACATAATATTGCTGGTAGAACGCCTCCACATCCTGCAGTGTAATTTGCTCGAGACTTTTTCGAGTACCACCGGGAGGCTGAGCGTAGGGATGGTCAGCATACAGAGCTTTGAAAAACGCTTCTTCAGCGATTTCTGCAGGCGATTGCAGGCGCGCCTGGAAGGCCACTTTCATCCGCGCCAGTTCGCGGTCGAATGCTGCTTGTGGAAAATCAGGGCGCGTCAGTACTTCCGCAAGTGTGTTCACAGCAGTACCGAGGTATTTCTCGTCCGTCAGCGTGCGTAGCCCGACATAAGCCATATCGCGTAACGAACCGTTGTCGAATTGGGCTCCGACCGACTCAAAGCGCTCTGCCAGCTCCTGGGCACTTCTGCCGGCAGCGCCTTCGGCCAGCAGACCATTGGTCAGCATGGCCAGACCCGGCAAGTCGCCGTCGCGCGAGCCGGCAGCATCGAAAACAATGCGCATGTCCAGGATGGGCAACGTGCGGTCTTCGACGAATAACACCCTGGCACCATCGGGTGTATCCCAACTGTTCACCTGGTGCGTGGCATGTGCCCGCGGAACGATTAACGTGGCGATCACCACCAGGGCCGTAGCCCACAAAGCATTAGTGCGCATGGCGGTCTCCTGCACCCAACGCATCGCCGGCAAGTGTCTGCCCATCGATTGGCTGGGGCACAAGAACAGCTACCGTCAATTGGTCCTCTACAAAATATTTTTGCGCAACATGTTGAACCTGCTCTGCGGTGACAGCATTGATACGCTCGACATACTCATCCATCGTCGTCCAACCGAGTCCGACGGTCTCCAGGATGCCGATCTTCATTGCCTGGTAAAAACTCGAATCCTGCTCATAAATCGAGGATGCCACGACCTGCGCTTTGACTCTGGCAAGTTCGGCCTCTGTCGGCGGCTCTTGCTGAATCTCAGTTATCTGCTCAATGATCGCGTTCTCCATCTGCTCTGTGGATACGCCACTGGCGGGTATCGCCGACAGCGTAAACAGACTGTCGTGCAACGCGTAAAGATTGTAGTTGGCGCTGACACTGGTCGCGAGTTGGCTTCCACGCACAAGATTCTTTGAGAAGCGCGAGCTGTTGCCGCCATCCAGCAAGCCCGCGAGTAGTTCGAGCGCGTAGACCTCTTCGGAATTATCGGCTGTGTTGAGCACCGGCACCTTATAACCCATCACCAGAAACGGAATCTTAGCCGGGACTTTCACCGCAACACGCTGGATGCCGTATTGTCTGGCTTCTGTGCGTGGCTTGAGTTCAGGAATATCAGCCGGCTTTAGCGATGCAAAGTACTCTTTCGCCATTGAAAACACTTCTTCTGCGCGCACATCACCGACCACAACCAATATTGCATTGTTCGGCGCATACCATGTCTGATACCACTCACGCAGATCATCGATATCCATGCTGTTCAAGTCCTCCATCCAGCCGATAATCGGCTTCCGATAGGGGTTGTTCGCAAAAGCCGACGCGTAAAAACGTTCATAGGTTAGCGAAGTTGGTTTGTCATCGGTACGCAATCGGCGTTCCTCCTTGACGACTTCGATTTCTTTCAGGAATTCATCCTCACTGAGTAACAGATTGCGCATGCGATCGGCCTCCAGAGACAGACACAACTCCAGATGTTCGTTGGATATACGCTGAAAGTAAGCAGTATAGTCCTTGCTCGTGAACGCGTTTTCGCGTCCACCGTGTTCGGCTATGACTTCCGAGAACTTCCCCGCAGGCATTTCCTCCGTGCCCTTGAACATCATATGCTCGAGCACGTGAGATATGCCGGTAATGCCGGCGCGCTCATAACTGCCACCCACTCGATACCAGACCTGAGTAACGACGACGGGCGCCCGACGATTTTCCTGTACGACGACCTTCATGCCGTTCTTCAATTCCAACGACTGGACTTCACCCTCTGAGACCACCTCTTTAGGCCGTTGGTCCGCGATGAACACGAACAGGGTCAGACCAATGACCACTGTTGCTGCTGCGATCAAGACTATATATGTGCGCATGATTGTGTTAGGTCTCCTTTATTCGAAGCGGCGTGCCTTCACTGGTTCAAGCAGTCGACACAGGATGCCGCTGCAACCGCATTAGGAGCAGCCGGATCACGCGTTCTGAGCATCGACTGCCCATCGCTTTCGCCAGGTTGCGCTGCGATTCAGCTATTGGCACCTTTTGTGAACCGTATTTCTGCGTGATTGCATGCGCCAGGTCAGAAATGCGGCGTCACCATAGTTCAACTGCAAATACCAGGATGATAGGATATCCGCCTGATTTACTCTACATCATTGATTAACACTATGTTCGGTTTAGGCAAACGCAAAACACAGCTTGACGGCTCTTCGACAACAGAAACATCGACAGATTCAACCTCAGACAGCCTCGCCTCCCGCCTGGCCAAAACCCGGCGCGGGCTGGGCGACAGCATGGCTGATTTTTTCCTCGGCAAGAAAGAAATCGACCGTCATACGCTGGAGGAACTGGAAACCAGTTTGCTCAGTGCCGACGTCGGTGTCGAGGCAACCACCGAGATCGTCGACGATCTGCAATCAAGACTTTCGCGCAAAGCATTGTCGAACGAGGCCGCCCTGCAAATGGCACTGGCCGAGCGTATGAGCGAGATACTGCAGCCGTGTGAGCAGGCCCTGGACGTGACCGTGACTGAAAAGCCATTCGTGATACTCGTTGTCGGAATCAATGGCGCCGGCAAAACCACCAGCATAGGCAAACTGGCCCATTACTTTCAGCGACAGGGCCACACCGTGATGTTGGCCGCTGGTGACACCTTCCGCGCCGCGGCGGTAGAACAGTTACAGGCTTGGGGATCACGCAATAACGTGCCGGTGATCGCACAAGCCACTGGCGCCGATGCCGCTTCGGTGATCTACGATGCGGTCGAGTCTGCAAAAGCGAAAAATATCGATATCGTGATTGCAGACACTGCGGGGCGTTTGCACACTCAAACCAACCTGATGGAGGAACTGAGCAAGATCAAACGTGTCACTGCGAAACTCGACCCGAAGGCGCCCCATGAGATCCTGCTGATAATGGATGCCGGCTTCGGACAGAATGCGTTACAACAGGCCGAACAGTTCCACAATGCACTCGGCCTGACCGGCCTGGCCGTAACCAAACTCGATGGTACCGCCAAGGGCGGGATTTTGTTCGCGATCGCGCGAAAACTGCGCTTGCCGATTCGCTTCATCGGTGTAGGCGAAGGCATCGAGGATCTCAGGCCATTTCATACCCGTGAATTCATATCTGCATTGCTCGAGGACTGACTCGCGTCGTTGGCGTGACAGATGATTGCTGAAACCATGGCATACGCAACTGATGGTGTGAACCCGACAAGCTAGCGCAAACTGTAGCTATGATACGATTCGACAATGTCGTCAAACGATATCCCAACGGCTTCGAAGCCCTCAGCAGGGCGAGTTTTCACCTGCCACGAGGCCAGCTCGCGTATTTGACCGGTCACTCGGGCGCCGGGAAAAGCACGTTGTTGAAACTGATCGCATTGATCGAGCGCCCCACTCGTGGCCAGATATTTCTCGATGACGTCAACTTGAACAACGTCCCCAACCGACGGATTCCGATGATGCGTCGCAAGCTCGGCATCATTTTTCAGAACCATCACCTGTTGTCCGACAGGTCTGCGTTCGACAATGTCGCTTTACCGCTGGTGATACAGGGTTACCGCCATCGCGAAATTGGCAAGCGCGTGCGTGCTGCGCTCGACCAGGTGGGTTTGCTCTCCAAGGAAAAGGCGGCCCCGATCACGCTGTCCGGCGGCGAACAGCAACGTGTCGGCATTGCCAGGGCAATCGTTCATAAACCCACGCTGCTGCTGGCCGACGAGCCTACCGGAAACCTGGATCCTGACCTGTCACGCGAGATTATGGCGCTGTTTGCACGCTTCAACCAGTTCGGAACCACGGTTCTGATTGCCAGCCACGACCTGGATCTCATACGAATAACAGG
>JARFQK010000156.1 GCA_029287815.1 Gammaproteobacteria bacterium | reverse complement strand
AGCTGAAGGCGGCTCGTTCGAGCATCTCGGTCACCTTCGTGCAACATCCGGGCTAACCCGAATGGCACTCCACTTAAGCTAATACGGGTTGCTTCTGGAGGAAATGTCGGCGGCAGGGAAGCCGCCGTCGAGCCTACACGGACGTATTCACGGCGTTTTCCGGAAGAAGTAACCCGTGTCGGCGGCTCGATTGCCCGACGATAGCTGTTAAGTAAGGGCCATTCACTTAAGCGCCATTCACTCTAACCCGCATTTCGCACCAAGGCGAACGACGATCCTTGGAAATTTATCGATGTATCTATCGCTTATCCCTGATTCAACCGACTCATTGGCGGTTACAGTTTGTCCTGTTTGGTTTTACAAGGTTCGCGTGATCAATCGAATGGATGTTTCACTATAATGGTCTGATCGCGCTCGGGTCCGGTAGAGATGATATCGATTGGCACACCAACGACTTGTTGAATACGGTCCAGATAGGCGCGAGCGTTCTCCGGCAGCGCATCAATGTCAGTAATCCCAACGGTTGGCTCGCTCCAGCCGGGCATGTCCTCGTATACCGGCTCACACAGCTCGATCGCGTCGGCGCCCAATGGCGGCAAATCGACGCGCTCACCCCTGTACAGGTAATGGGTTGCCAGCCTGAGCGTCTCGAGGCCATCGAGCACGTCCAGCTTGGTAATACACAGGCCAGTCAGACTGTTGATCTGGGCGGCACGCTTCAGCGCAACGCCATCAAACCAGCCGCAACGCCGGCTGCGGCCGGTGGTGGCGCCGAATTCGTGGCCTTTGTCACCCAGATGCTGACCGATCTCATCAAACAGCTCGGTCGGGAACGGGCCCCCACCTACCCGTGTGGTGTAGGCTTTGGTTATACCCAAAATGTGGTCCAGATCAGCCGGACCGACACCGCTCCCGGTACAGGCACCGCCAGCCGTCGTGTTCGAGGATGTCACATAAGGATAGGTACCCTGGTCAATATCGAGCAAGGTGCCCTGGGCACCCTCGAACAAGATGTTTCGCCCCTGTTCACGCAATTCGTTCAACATCGCAGGTATGTCCGCGACCAGTGCCGCGAGTCGTTCGCGATAGCCGAGGGTTTGGTCCAAAACCTGCTGATAATCCACTTCCTCGGCTTTGAAATAATGCTTCAGACTGAAGTTATGGTACTCCATAACAGACTTGAGTTTTTCGGGGAACCCCTGTTCGTCGAGCAAATCAGCGAGACGTATGCCTCGTCGAGACACCTTGTCTTCGTACGTCGGACCGATGCCACGACCGGTCGTACCGATCGCCGATTTTCCGCGCGCTATTTCGCGCGCCTGATCAAGGGCAATATGGTAAGGCAGAATCAATGGACACGCCTCGGAGATGCGCAGGCGGTCTGTGGCCGGGACGCCACGCTGTTCCAGCATGGCCAGCTCGTCGAATAAAGCTGATGGTGACAAAACCACGCCGTTACCGATCAGACAGGTGACGTTGTCACGCAGAATGCCAGAGGGTATAAGATGCAGTACGGTTTTCTGGTCACCGATGACCAAGGTATGTCCGGCATTATGACCGCCCTGGAACCGCACAACCGCAGCCGCGCGCTCTGTCAGCAAATCGACCACTTTTCCTTTGCCCTCATCGCCCCATTGGCTACCGAGCACGACCACATTTTTCGCCATTTCTTAACCCTTGTATGATTCAGTTTGTGTAAGCCCTGACCAATTCCATCCAGGAATTACGAGCGCTCAAAAAATTAAAATGCGATTTCTATTTTTCTTCATTTCCAATCAAAAATATCATTGAAAACGCCGGCACACCCACGTGCCGCCTGTAAACTCTGAATTTGCAGCCTACGTCGGACAGGCTGCTAGCCTGAGTTTCCCGATATTGAAGTCAATTGCCATTGAGCGTCGATCAATTCGAGCCGGAGGTCAGCACCCCTCGCTCCGGCATCGCCCGCTTGACCGGGTAGTAGTCGGGTTACACAGAAACCTTCACTGCGAAGCGATTCGATCTTTTGCGTAAGCGTTTCATCATCATCGGCTGGCGCCAGGACTCGTTGTGGCAATTGGATATCACAGGTCGAGAGTTGCAGCAGCTGTTTCAAATCAGTGCTAAAACCCGTTGCAGGCCTCGCGCGGCCAAAGATACGGCCAATATCATCATAGCGCCCGCCGCGCGCGATCTCCTGTCCAAGCTGTGGTACGAAAGCACCAAAAACAACACCAGTATGGTAGTGGTAGCCATGAAGCTCAGCGAAATCGATATTGATTCCGATGTTCAGCTTGTGGACATCAACACCTTGGGCGACCTGCTCGAGATAAGCGATCGCATTTAGGACTTCGTTACCGCCAGCCTTGAGCTGTTCACGCGCCGCCGTCAACGTCGACAGGTCGCCATTGAGTTCGGCCAGCTCAGCAATCATCGCCGCAATCGATGAATCGATGCTCAAGCTCCGCAGGAGCTGGGCAATTTCGGTCACCGCTTTGTGTTGCAGTAGTTCAAACAGGCGAATTTCATCTTCCTGATCGAGGCCGGCCTGTCGTGCAAGATTCTTGTACACGTCGACGTTGCCGATATCGAGAAAGACTTCATTGACCCCAGTCACCTCGAAGGTTTTCAGCATCAGATTCAGAATTTCAACATCTGACTCCACGCCCGCATGACCGTACAGTTCCGCGCCAACCTGCAATGGACTGCGACTGCTACCAAAACTGTCGGAACGGGTATGGAGCACTGTGCCAATGTAGCAAAGCCGCGTTGGTCCTTCACGATGCAGCTGATGGGCATCGATGCGCGCTACTTGCGGTGTCATGTCCGCACGTATGCCCAGCGTACGCCCACTGAGCTGGTCGACCAGCTTGAAAGTCTGTAAATCCAGATCGCGCCCGGTACCGGTCAACAGTGACTCGATATGGTCGATAAAGGGGGGCATAACAATCTCGTACCCCCAGCTGGTATAAAGATCGAGCAGACTACGACGAAGATACTCAAGCCCTGCAGCTTGGTCAGGCAGCGCCTCCTCGATACCTTGCGGTAGTATCCAGTGCTCGTTGAGTGTCATTGCGCTATCTTGCGAGGTACAAAATGATCACGCCGATCAGCATGCTAACCAGTCCGACAGAGCGCAGAGCCTTGTTGGATAATTGGCCGGCCTGGAGCATGGCTTGGCGCCATCCCTCAGGCGTTAGGAAAGGCAGCATGCCCTCAATTACCATCACTAACGCGATGGCGCGTACGAAGTCATCCCACATTTCATCAATTAATTTGCGCCGCCTGAATTCCTGAAATAGCGGAAGTACTCAGAATCGGGCTCCAGCAAAATAATGTCTTCTGGTGACGAAAAGTTATTCTTGTACGCGTTCACGCTTCGATGAAAACGGAAGAAATCCTCATCGCGACTGAATGCCTGCGCGTAAATACCGGTTGCTTTGGCATCGCCCTCACCGCGAACGACTTCCGAATCACGGTAGGCCTCGGCCAGAATGATGCTGCGCTGGCGGTCTGCATCGGCACGGATGCGCTCGGCGGCCTCAGCGCCTTTCGAGCGAAAATCTCTGGCCACACGCTCACGCTCAGCGCGCATGCGACGATAAACCGAATCCTCGACGCGTACCGGCAGGTCGATCTTCTTGATGCGCACGTCAATAACTTCGATACCCAGAGTTCTTGCTTTCTCAGTTGCCTCAGCCGTCATAATTCTCATGATTTCGGTGCGGTCACCGGCGATAACTTCCTGGACTGTGCGCTTACCGAATTCATCTCGCAAGCCGTTATTGATGTTCTGGTAAAGCAACCTGCCCGCATGTGTTTCATCGCCCTGAGTAGTTTTGAAATACTCCTCCACGTCGTCAATGCGCCATTTCACGAAGGAGTCCACGATCAGGTCTTTCTTCTCGGCGGTCAGGAAACGCTCGGCTTGCTGGTCAATGGTCAAAATGCGTTGATCGAATTTCTTGACATTGTTGATGACCGGCAATTTGAAATGCAACCCGGCCTCGAAGTCGGAACGCAGGATTTCACCGAACTTGAACAGGATGGCTTTCTGACGTTCATCCACTGTGAATACAGAGGCCCAAATGATCAGAGCCAGGACTGGTATGCCGAATTTAAGCAAGTTGGAAACCATTATCTACCCTCCCTCGTGCGCAAATTGCTGCGGGCGCGCTGGGTCTGTTGCTGCACCTGCCTGAATAGATCCTGCTCCTGCGTCAAGGTGTTCATACTGTCCGTCAACGATCCGGCGGCGACTGAACGTGACATCAGTTTATCGAGCGGCAGGTAGAGCAAATTATTGTTGCCCTCGAGATCTACCATTACTTTCGAACTCTTGCCCAATACCGATTCCATCATGTCCAGATAGAGCCGATCACGCGTCACACGCGGCGCCCGTTCGTATTCGTTCAACAACTGGACGAATCGCTCGGTCTCACCTTCCGCACGTGCGATCACCTCCTGCTTGTAAGCATCGGCCTCCTCGCGCAGTCGCGCCGCGGCACCGCGCGCTTTAGGTAACACCTCATTGCGGTAAGCCTCCGCCTCGTTGACCAAACGCACCTCATCCTCACGCGCCTGCGTGACGTCGTCGAACGCATCCTTCACGGCCTCGGGCGGCTTCGCATTCAAGATGTTGAATTTGACAATTCTGAGCCCGGTTCCGTACGAATCGAGAATCTGCTGAATCAACTGTTCCACTTGAAACGCGATCTGACCACGACCCTCGGTAATCACAAAATCCATCTTGCTACTGCCGATGCTTTCGCGTAGCGCACTTTCCGCCGCCTGCGAGAGTGATACTTCGGGTGTACGCACATTGAACAAGTAAAAGGTTGCATCGGCGATCTGATATTGAATCGTACCCTCGATATCGACGATGTTCTCGTCCTGGGTCAGCATCTTCGCGCGCAATGGAACCGAAGTCACCTTGGTCACGTCCACCTTGGTCACCGATTCTATAGGCGTCGGCCAGTGCCAGTGCAATCCACTCTGAGTGGTATCGACGTGTTTGCCAAATCGTAGAACAATGCCCCGCTCGGCTTCCTCTATTTTGTAAAAGCCGGTGGCCATCCAAAATACCAATACGATCGCCAGAACGATGGCGATGCCGATTGCACCACCGCCACCCAAGCCGACGCCGCGACCACCACCACGGCCACGACCACCTTTGCCGCCGAACAGGCTGCCGAATTTTCGCTGAAAATTCCTGAATACTTCGTCGAGATCAGGTGGACCCTGATTACTGCGATTGCCCCAAGGGTCTTTATCGCCTCCGCCGCCGGGTTCGTTCCAGGCCATGTATGACTCCAAATTTAAGCTTCTGAAATTGATCAGATGGAATTAGTGAACAGAAGTTTCTAAAAAGAACGGCATTTTAGGTGGGTTGGGCTGCGCCCGCAAGCCAACCCGGCGAAATGTATCGCAAGACCATCACGCAGCGGCGACGGGCATCAGTACATCCACCGCAATGTTTTCGCGCCTCGCGAGTCTTTGCAGGTCTTTTCTGGCGATACGGAGCTCAATCAAAAAATGCCCACTGTGATCGATGGTTTCGTGGGTAACGGCGCCCAATTCGAACAACAGCGCGCGTAATCGCCCCTGTGCCGGAAGCAGTTTAATTTGCCCAACAATCATTTCCTGCCTGAAAAACCGCGCGAGTTCAAATCGCAGCAGGTCCAGACCCTCGCCGGTATGCGCCGATAACCAGACGCGCCGAGCGAACCCATCGGCATCGATCTCCGCACGTGGTTCGATTCCATCGACATCGATCTTGTTCATGACCTGGATCCGTTTAATGCGATCGGCCTGAATTTGCTCCAGCACCGCCTCGACTTCATCGATCCTGGCGTCACGATCTTCGTCGGTTGCATCGACAACATGAAGGAGCAGATGCGCCTCCGATGTCTCCTGCAAGGTCGATCGAAACGCCTCGACCAGGTCGTGGGGAAGGTGGCGAATGAATCCGACGGTATCCGCTAGAATGATATTCACATCTTCGTCGACACTCACTTTTCTGAGCGTCGGATCGAGTGTTGCGAACAACTGGTCCTTGATGTAAACCCCTGCACCCGTGATGGCGTTGAATAACGTCGATTTTCCGGCATTGGTATATCCAACCAAAGAAACTGTCGGAATTTCCGCCTTGCGCCGCGATTGACGTCCCTGCTCTCGCTGCTTTCGCACTTTCTCCAGGCGACTGACGATCTGCTTGATGCGCTGACCCAGCAGTCGACGGTCGGTCTCGAGCTGAGTCTCGCCCGGGCCACGCAGGCCGATACCGCCTTTCTGACGCTCGAGGTGGGTCCAGCCCCTGACCAGGCGCGTTGACAGGTGCTTCAACTGTGCGAGCTCAACCTGCAACTTACCCTCGAAAGAGCGCGCACGTTGCGCGAAGATATCCAGTATCAGTCCGGTGCGGTCGAGCACGCGACACTGCAACAATGCCTCGAGATTACGCTCCTGCGACGGCGTCAGAGCATGATTGAACACAACCACGTCGGCGCGATGATCTGCCACCAGCTGCCTGACCTCGAGGACTTTTCCTTTGCCTATGAAATATTTCGGCTCCGGCCTGTAACGACTACTGGTCGCGGTGCAGCAGACCTCCACCCCAGCGGAAGAAACCAGCTCGTTGAACTCGGACAGATCTTCGCGTCTGGATTCGTCACGGGTCTCCAGGTGAACCAGGATGGCTCGATCGCCGCGGTCAGCACGATCAAACAATGAAAGTCACCTCAGCCGGTTTGGAGATTTTTGAGTGATTGAAAAAATATCTTTATTCAACGGGTTATGGACCGGTCGCGACAGTCGACCAAGCCGGTCACAAAGAAAAACGGCCGCGTCAAGCGACCGTTAAAATAACTCACACGTCTCGATCATACATCAAATGCGGTACTATTTACCATTCGAACCACCACCGTTTCCACCCCCTTGAGGCTCACTCCACTTGACCTGGCGCGAAGGTACGACGGTTGATATCGCGTGCTTGTATACCATCTGGGTCACCGTATTTTTCAGTAACACTGCAAATTGGTCGAATGATTCGATCTGGCCCTGCAACTTGATGCCATTCACCAGATAGATTGCCACTGGCACGCGTTCTCTTCTTAATGCATTCAAATAAGGGTCTTGTAAGTGGTGCCCTTTCGACATTATCACGTTCCCCGCACTTATATTTTCTTATGGGTCAGTATTGAAGACTTCAGATTCCGATACCTTACACTAAAGGCCGGCTCACAAACAGTATCATAGTAAAAATCTCAGCTTTTTCAGCAGATTCAACGATTTGACTGATTCTGGGTCAACAAAATTACACATTTTCTCTTTTCTGAGCCAGGTCATCTGGCGTTTTGCGAGCTGCGCGGTAGCGATGATGGCTCGTTCGCGCATGCTCTCGAAACCATACTCGCCAGCCAGCATCGCCCATATCTGCCGATAACCAACCGCACGGATGGCGGGCAGATCTGAATCCAAGTCGCCCCGTTGATACAACCGCTCGACCTCTTCAATCAAGCCGTCACGGATCATTTTATCAAAGCGCCTTTCGATCAGCTTGCGTAAATTTACGCGGTCAACTGGCATCAATGCAACTTTGATGCATCGGTAGGGAAGCTGCTGCCGACCCTGCTCAAGCCAATACTCAGTCAGCGTTTTTCCGCCTGATTCATAAACTTCCAGCGCCCTTTGAATCCTTTGCGGGTCATTGGGATGAATGCGCTTGGCCGCCGCAGGGTCGATCGCCTGCAAGCGCCTGTGCATGTGTTGCCACCCGAATTGGCCTGCCTCGCGTTCGAGTGCGCGACGGAGTTCCAGATCAGCACTGGGCAGGTCAGCAATGCCCGATTGCAAGGCCCTGAAATATAGCATTGTCCCGCCAACCAGCAGCGGTATTCTGCTTGCCCGACTGATTTGCTCCATCTCGGCAACCGCGTCGCGCCTGAAGCGGCCCGCCGAGTAGGTCTCGGTCGGATCACAGATATCGATCAATCGGTGGGGCACCCTGGCGAGCGTCGCTTCATCCGGTTTGGCCGTGCCGATGTCCAGACCGCGATAAACCATCGCAGAGTCGACACTAATGATATCCATCGGCAATGCTTCCGCGAGCGCAATGGCCAGGTCAGTCTTGCCGGTAGCCGTGGGGCCCATGATCAGAACCGCAAATGGGTCACGCTTTGAAACACCTGCCTGGACGGTCAAAGACATGACGCACTAATACAAGTCTGAATTGCCAGATTAGACAAAGTGCATCAGCCCACCGCTGTCCCACTTACTCGTCATTGCGAGCCGCGACAGCGGCGCGGCAATCTCCTGAATCTTGCGCATTCGTTGGAGCTGTGAATCCAAGCCGTTGAAAAGGCGCGAGATTCGAAAGATTGCTTCGCTTCGCTCGCAATGACGTGATAATACGAGCACAGCGAGACCATGAACCAACGGAATTTTTAGTCTCTTTGAGACGACTAACGACGATAACGCTTTATTATCAGTGTTCGCTCTCACCCGGTAGCTCACTATGTGGGACAGCAGTGGCATCAGACCCAATATATTCGGCATCAACGGTCGTCGCTGAATCCCGTTCGTGTCAGCAGTTCTCAGAACGCAATGCACAAGCTGCGTCAGCGTGTCACCCACGCAACCTTATCGACCACGCATAAAGAGCTTGTCGAGTTGATCAAGCGTCAGTTGAACCCAGGTTGGACGGCCATGGTTGCACTGGCCGCTACGCTCAGTCTGCTCCATATCCCGAAGCAGCGCGTTCATCTCGGCGATTGTCAGTTTTCGGTTCGCTCGCACAGATCCATGACAGGCCATGGTCGACAAAACCTGATTTATCGCCTCGAGGATGCGGGTGCTGCTACCATGTTTGTTCAAGTCCGACAGCACGTCGCGAAACAGGGCCTCGCTATCGTTGTCCGCGAGCAGCACCGGAATCTGGCGTATTCTTAGCGCCTCTGGCCCGATACGATCGACCTCGAATCCCAGCTTCGTGAAGTCTGCACAATGGAGTTGGACCAGAGCCGCCTCCTTTTCGCTGACATCCATTTTGATGGGCACTAGCAAGGGCTGTGATGGCACGCCGCTGCTCTGCCAGGCTTGTTTCAGTCTTTCATAGGTAATTCGCTCGTGCGCAGCGTGCATATCCACCAGCACCAGTCCCTGCGCATTTTCTGCGAGAATGTAAACGCCATGGAGCTGGGCCTGCGCATATCCGAGAGGCGGTATCGGCTCACTTTCGGCACGCTCGGGAGTCGGTGTCGGATCTGATGCGGCCGCATGCATCTGCCCATATACCGATATCTGCTCGGTAACGTTGAAGGACAGCGGGACCTGCTGACGAAACTGAGTCGGCACTGCGGTTCGTTTCCCGGACGATGCACCAAGAGCTGCCGCATTGTCGGCATCCGCGGGCAGCGGCTCGGCCTCAACGGCCTGTTGCGTCACCCTGGGCCTCAGATCAGCCAGTGACTTATGGACCGCGCGGAAAATGAAATCATGCACGTTGCGGCCCTGCCGGAAGCGCACCTCGTGCTTCCCAGGGTGCGCATTGACGTCAACGCTCGACGGATCGAGTTCAAGATACAGCACAAAGGCAGGTTGTCGACCGTGGTAGAGCACGTCCTGATAAGCCTGGCGAATCGCATGGCTCACCAGCCTGTCGCGCACACAACGACCATTCACATAGAAATACTGCATATCGGCCTGGCTTCGGGAGAACACCGGTTTCGTTACCCAACCCCAAAGTCTCAGGTTGTCGATCGAGTAATCGATCATGACCGCATTTTCGATAAATGCCGGTCCACACACACCAGCGATGCGTTTCTCCTGATGCAATCGGTCATCGGCCTTGCGCAACTGCCTGACGGCACGGCTATTGTGCCGCAGCGTTATGTCTACATCGAAATGGCTCAATGCGATCCGTTTGACGACATCCTCGAGATGACCAAATTCTGTTCTCTCTGTGCGCAAAAACTTTCTTCGAGCGGGTACATTGTAAAACAGGTCCCTGACTTCGACGGTGGTACCTCTGGCGTGCGCAGCGGGCTTGATCTGAAATTGGTCGTTCGATTTTGCGCTGACGCACCATCCCTGATCATGATCGAGCCAACGCGATGTCAGGCTCATACGGCTGACCGACGCAATACTGGGCAATGCCTCGCCCCTGAAACCAAGGCTTTTTACGGATTCGAGATCTTCCAGGCTGCTGATTTTGCTGGTTGCGTGGGACGCCAGCGACAGCTTGAGATCGTCCTTATGGATACCGTGGCCGTCATCGCGAATGCGAATCGATTTTATACCGCCCTGTTCGACATCGACCTCGATATGGCTGGAATCAGCATCGAGACTGTTCTCCAACAGTTCCTTTACCACCGACGCGGGGCGCTCAACCACCTCGCCTGCTGCGATCTGGTTAACCAAATGATCGGACATGACATGAATACGACCGGGCATGGCCGCGTATTATAACTGGCTAGCCCGCATTAAGTATAATCTGCGAGTGATTCCTGCGACATTCGGGCTGGCAAATTAGCTGCCGCTATCGTCGAGCCATTCGCACATTCTTGCCCTCAGTCGGGCCAGCGCCTGGCCGTGGATCTGACAAACCCTGCCCTCGGACACACCGAGAATCTCTCCGATTTCCCGAAGATTGAATTCCTCTTCATAATAAAGGGCCATGACCAGCTTTTCGCGCTCGGGCAGACTCGCAATCTTTTCTATCAGCCCGATTTTGAAGTCTTCCTCCTGCAGTTCCTGATACGGCCCCTCGATATGCGCCGCGGAGATTTCGTCCTTGTTGCCGCTCGTCGATGTGATGTCCTCGTAACTGAGCAGCTGCGAACCCGCAGCCTCTTTGACCAGATTACTGTACTCGTGCATGTCCATATTCAATATTTCGGCGATCTCGCTGTCCTTGGCATCTCTGCCCTCTCGCTCCTCGACTTCCTTGATGGCCTCGGATAATAGCCGCGACTTCCGGTAGACCGAGCGCGGCGTCCAGTCTCCACGGCGCACTTCATCGATCATCGCTCCGCGTATTCGGATGCGGGCATAGGTCTCAAAGCTCGCACCGCGGGACATATCGTATCCTTTCAGTGCCTCAAACAGGCCTATCATGCCTGCCTGGATCATATCATCCAGTTGCACGGTCGATGGTAATCGCCCCATCATGTGATAGGCGATGTGTTTTACCATCGGTGCGTAACGGGTCATCAGCTCGTCATAGTTTGGGGAATCACCATTCAAGGCGCCAATTTCCGAATAACTTGACGTTACGGTCATCAGATCGCTCCGGTCGCACTGGTGTCTAGTTGTACCAAGCGTTCAATGAAGAATTCGAGCTGGCCACCGATCTCTGATGCTTCGGGCCATTTGTCGATCTGTTTCGCCACCCGCTTCAAAGCCAGCGCCGAAGGACTTCGTGGGAAGGCTTCAACAACGGCACGCTGGTGTTGTACTGCCTTGCGTAAACGCTCGTCATACGGAATGGTTCCCATGAAATTCAGCATGACGTCAAGGAACCGGTCTGTGGCTTTGGAAAGCTTGTTGAACAGCTCGCGTCCCTCGTGCGTCGAATGCGCCATATTCGCCAGGATCTGGAACCGCTCGATCTTGTGTTCACGACTCATCACCTTGATAAACGCATAGGCATCCGTGATCGATGTGGGCTCATCGCATACGACTACGATCACTTCCTGCGATGCGCAGCAAAAGCTGACAACGCTATCGGATATACCTGCAGCTGTGTCGACTACCATCACATCGATCGCGTGACCAAGCTCGTTGAAGGCATTGATCAAACCTGCCTGTTCGGCTCTGGTCAGATTCGCCATGCGACTGACACCGGATGATGCCGGAATGACTTTGACGTTTGCCGGCCCGTCGATCATGACTTCCTCCAGCGAACGTTCGCCGCTGATGACGTGGGAGAGATCATACGCTGGGTTGAGACCAAGCAAGACATCGACATTGGCGAGCCCCAGGTCGGCATCCAGCAACAGCACCTCCTTACCATCTTTGGCCAATGCAGCCGCAAGATTGACTGACACGTTGGTTTTGCCTACACCGCCCTTGCCACTGCTGACCGCGATCACCCTGACCGGTCTTGGATTGACTATTTTCCTCAAGCCTGTTGCTTGATCCGCATTTAATTCAGATGTGTGCATTGCTTACCATCCCACCAAACGTGTAGGCCAACTCCTCCTCAGAAGGCGATTTCTGAGACCGCTGCATCAGCTTGAC
>JARFQK010000420.1 GCA_029287815.1 Gammaproteobacteria bacterium | reverse complement strand
GGAAAACAACGAGGTAGTTTCTGGCGATATTATGTGATAGTTTGGCACGGCTCTGTGATCGGACAGCCGCAAAATGCCGCTCAGCGCGAAATTGATGAACTGCCAACGGGATCCACCATGAAAACACTTGTCACCGGAATTTCGATACTCCTATTTTCACTGGGACTGCCCACGGGCATGCCGGCCTGGGCAGCTGACGAACAGCCCAACATCCTGGTCGTGTGGGGGGACGACATCGGCCAGTCGAACATCTCCTATTTCACCCGCGGCATGATGGGTTACAAAACCCCCAATATCGACCGCATCGCGGCAGAAGGCATGGCCTTCACCGACTACTACGGCGAACAAAGCTGCACCGCCGGAAGATCATCGTTCATCATGGGTCAAAGCGTCTACCGCACCGGACTGTCCAAGGTTGGCCTGCCGGGTGCCGAGCTCGGCATGCGCGAAGAAGAGCCGACAATCGCCGCCCTGCTGAAAGCAAAGGGCTATGCAACCGGCCAATTTGGCAAAAACCACCTCGGCGATCGTGACGAACACCTGCCGACCAACCACGGTTTCGATGAATTCTTCGGCAACCTGTATCACCTGAACGCGGAGGAGGAACCGGAAAACGAGGACTATCCGGGAGACATGATAGTGGCGAGTGGCAAAACCTTTCGTGAACAGTTCGGACCTCGTGGCGTAATCCACTCGTGGGCGATGCCTGACGGTAGCCAGAAGATCGAGGACACTGGTCCGCTTACCAAAAAGCGCATGGAAACCATCGATGATGAAACCTCAGACCGCGCGATCGAATTCATCCGTGAACAGGAAAAAGCCGGCAAACCCTGGTTCGTCTGGTGGAGCGGTACCCGCATGCATTTCCGCACCCATGTTAAGGAGGAGTTGCGTGGTGTCTCCGGCCAGGATGAGTATTCTGACGGCATGGTCGAACATGATATGCACATCGGCAGGTTCCTCGAGCTGCTCGATGAACTCGGCATCGCCGACAATACCATCGTGTTCTACTCAACCGACAACGGCCCGCACATGAACACCTGGCCGGATGCCGCAATGACACCCTTTCGTGGCGAGAAAAACACCAACTGGGAAGGTGGCTGGCGTGTACCGGCTTTTGTCCGCTGGCCAGGCAAGATCAAAGCTGGAAGCTGGAACAATGAAATCGTGCACCACATGGACTGGCTGCCGACTTTTCTCGCCGCTGCCGGCGAACCGGACATAAAGGAGCAGCTGAAACAGGGCGGTGTCGAAGCCATCGGTCGCAGTTACAAGGTTCATCTCGACGGCTATAACGTCCTGCCGCTGCTCAAAGGTGAAGCCGAAGAAAGCCCGCGCAAGGAGATCTTTTACTTTTCGGACGACGGCGACTTGACCGCACTGCGCTATGAAGACTGGAAACTGATCTTCATGGAACAGCGCGTCGAGGCTACCTTCCAGGCTTGGATGGAACCGTTTGTCCCATTGCGCCTGCCTTTGATACTGAATCTGCGACGCGATCCATATGAACGTGCGACGATCACATCCAACACCTATTACGACTGGCTGCTCGACCGTGCCTTCCTGCTGGTGCCGGCGCAGACCTATGTCGGCAACTTCCTGGCCACCTTCAAGGAGTTCCCGCCAAGGCAGAAAGCGGCGAGCTTCAGTCTTGATCAGGTGATGGAATCGCTTACACCACACGGTGGTTGACCTTCAGCACCAGTTCACCATGGAGGCCGGTTCAATGAAGTCCAGCCACCCTGGGAGACACGTATGGCCAGACAAGAATCGTTGCGCTTGAGGGCCGGTGTACTGATCGCTGCATTGGTGATAGTGCCGGGCTCGGTCGCGGCTAAGGACGTGCGGTCGCCGCGGCTGATCTTGCAGATCACCGTCGACGCGCTGCGCGGAGATCTGCCCGCTCGCTATGCCCATCTGTTTGGGGACGGCGGATTCCGCTACCTGATGGATGAAGGCGTCCATTACACCAACGCCCATTACCAGCACGCCAACACCGAGACTATCGTGGGGCACGTGTCCCTTGCGACCGGTACGGTCCCCGCGGCGCACGGCATGGTGGGCAACGTCTGGTTCGATCGTGCGAATGGGCGGCTGGTCTACAACATCGAGGACCCGGACCACCATCTACTCACCGCCGATGCGGACGTGGACCGGGAGACCGAGATCGATCCCACCCAGAAGGCGGCGAAGGTGGACGGCCGCTCGCCGGTGACCATCTTGTCCTCGACCTTCAGCGACGAGCTCGCCGTGCACTACAACGGCACGTCGAAGATTTTCGGGGTGTCGGTCAAGGACCGTGGGGCGGTGTCGCTGGCCGGTCGCGCGGGCAAGGCGTTCTGGTTCTCCAAGGCCAGCGGTGAGTTCGTCACCAGCAGCTACTACTATGATCAGTACCCTGAATGGGTGAAGACCTGGAATGCGCGCAAGCCCACACAGGCCTATGCCGGCAAATGCTGGGAGCTAATGTACGAGGCGTCCCGGTACCTGTTCGGTGACAGCGACGACCGGGAATACGAGACCGATTTCCCGGGCTTCGGTCGGACCTTTCCGCACCCGTACGGTGCCGCCGACGACAAGTATTTCACCACGCGGTTGACCGTCAGTCCGGCCGGTGATGAGCTGACGCTGGATTTCGCGAAGACACTGATTGACCACGAGCAGCTCGGCCAAGACGAGGTGCCGGACTACCTGGCCGTCAGCTTCTCCTCCACCGACTATGTTGGCCACCTGTTCGGGGCATCCAGCTTGGAGTCGGAGGACAACCTGGCGCGGCTCGACCGCACCCTGGCGGTACTGTTCAGCTACGTCGATGACAAGATCGGCCTGAACAACACCCTGATCGTGCTCTCCGCCGATCACGGCCAGCCTGAGGTGCCGGGACGCCTGCACGAGCTTGGCATCGAGCACGCCCGGCATTTCGATGTCGACGCGCTGGACAAAACACCGGCGATCGCGGCGCTGAAAGAGCAGTTCGGTATCGGCAAAGAGCTCATCGAGGCCTACAACCAACCGTACGTGTACCTGAACCGAGACCTGATCCGTGAAAGAGGTCTGGATCAGGCCACGGTGGAAAGCGCCGTTGCCTCCGAGCTGGCGAAGTTCGACGGCGTGGCGGCCGCGGTCTCCAGTACCGCGCTGCGCACCGCTAGCTTGCCAGACACCTTATTGATGCGCGCGATCCTGCACAACTTCCATCCCAAGCGATCGGGCGATATCTACGTTGTGTTCGAGCCGAACGTCTTCATCACCGACTTCGACGGGCTGACGGTAGCCTCGACCCATGGCTCACCCTGGCGCTACGACACCTTCGTGCCGGTGATGTTCGCCGGTGCCGACCTCAAGGCCAAGAGCGTCAGTCGGCCGGTCACACCCTACGATGTGGCACCGACGCTGGCGAATTACCTCGGCGTCAAGCCGCCCTCGGGCGCAATTGGAAACCCTCTAGTTGAAGTCGTGAATGAGTGAGAGGTTGGCGTCCTCGGCGCCAGCAAAATAGCTGAAATTGGCTGTTAACACACATGCATCAAACCTCTACACTGTGCCGGTTGTCGCAGTACCATGCCTGAAGCAACCGATCAGGCCAGGCCCGGGAGAGTGCCGACCAATGCGTAATCATGATATGCCGATGAAAACTCGCTCCAGCCAAGCCCTTGCAATGGCTTTGATGGTGTTCTCTTCCATTGCTATTGCAGCTGCTGCGCCGCCAGCGGCTACGCCGGTGTTTGTCACGAAAGCTGAAACCCAGTCTATCGAGGATCGTATCGAGGCCCTGGGCACTTTGCGTGCGAATGAGTCGGTTGAGTTGACGGCCTCGGTTACCGAGACCGTCACTGCGATCAGCTTCGATGACGGCGATCGCGTCGAAGCGGGGCAGGTTCTGGTCGAGATGACCAGCGGTGAAGAGCATGCCCAGCTCGAGGAGGCGCGTGTCACCGTCGACGAGGCCGAGCGTCAATATCAACGTATCAAGTCATTGCGAGCGCAGCAAAGCGCTTCCGAGTCGCAGCTCGATGAGCAGCGACGTGTCTGGGAAGCCAGCCGTGCGCGGCTGGCCGCGATCGAGTCTCGTCTTGCCGACCGTCTGATTCGTGCGCCATTCGCCGGTGTGGTCGGTCTGCGTAACGTCAGTGTTGGCGCCCTGGTCACGCCCGGTGACCTCATCACCACGCTCGATGACGACAGCGTGATGAAACTCGATTTCCCGGTTCCGGCGGTCTACCTCGCAATCATTCGGCCTGAGATGCCGGTGAAGGCGGTCACGCGTACCTGGCAAGGACGTATCTTCGAAGGGTTTGTGAAAAGCATCGACAGCCGTGTGGACCCGGTCACGCGCACGGTGATCGTGCGGGCATTGTTGTCGAATCCGGATCATGCGCTCAGGCCGGGTATGCTGATGCAGATCGAGTTGTTCAGCGCGCAGCGCCAGGTCATCGTGCTACCCGAGGAATGCCTGGTCGCAGAAGGGCAAAAACATTTTGTGTTCGTGGTCTCCGCTGATGACAGCACGGTTCAGCGCCGTCAGGTGCGCATCGGCACGCGGCGGCCGGGCGAGGTCGAAATCGTCGAAGGCCTGACCGACGGCGAACTCGTTATCACCGACGGAACCTTGAAGGTGCGACCCGGCGCTCAAGTCTCGATTCACGCGGTCGACGACGGCACCACGCCTCTGCACCAGCTGCTCGAGCAGCCTGAATCCGCCTCACAGCCATGATACTGTCGGATGTCGCTGTCACCCGTCCGGTCCTGGCGGCCGTGGTCTCGCTGTTGCTGATCACGTTCGGGCTGCTATCTTTTGATCGTTTGCCGTTGCGCGAGTACCCTGATATCGATCCACCGGTGGTGTCGATCGAGACGATCTATCCGGGTGCCGCTGCGAACGTCGTCGAGACCAGGATCACCGAGATCATCGAAGACCGTATCGCTGGTGTGGAGGGTATTCGTTATATCGATTCGAAGAGCGAGGATGGCCGTTCGGTCATCAATATCGAGTTCTCGATCGATCGCGATATCGATGGCGCGGCGAATGACATCCGTGATCGTGTGTCCGCGGTGCTTGCTGAGTTGCCGGATGAGGCCGACCCGCCAGAGATCCAGAAGGTGGACAGCAATGAGGAAGTGATCATGTGGCTGAATCTGGCCAGTGATCGGATGTCCGTACCCGAGATTACCGACTACGCATCGCGCTACCTGGTCGATCGCTTTTCTGTGCTGAACGGCGTTGCGCGTGTGCGTGTCGGCGGTGGTCAGATCTATGCGATGCGCATCTGGCTAGATCGCCGGGCGCTGGCTGCGCGTGGTCTGACCGTGGCCGATGTCGAGGCGGCCTTGCGTGCCGAGAACATCGAGCTGCCGGCCGGCAGCATCGACTCCGAAGAACGCCAGTTTACCGTACGCATCAAACGCAACTTCCAGACTGCGGACGATTTCGCCCAGCTGGTGCTCGCCCAGGGGGCGGACGGATACCTGGTCAGGCTCGCCGATGTCGCGCGGGTCGAGCGCGGAGCAGCCGAGGACCGACTGTTTTTCCGCGGCAACAAAGAGCCGATGGTTGGCATAGGCATCATCAAACAGTCCACAGCTAACACGCTGGCAGTCGCCCAGGCGGCCAAAGCCGAAGCCGCGCGTATCAACGCGAGCTTGCCCGAAGGCCTCGAAATCAAACAAAGCTATGATAGCTCGGTGTTCATCGAGGGCGCGATCCGCGAGGTGTTCAAGACGCTGGGTGTCGCAATTCTGCTGGTGATCATTGTGATCTATCTGTTTCTCGGCGGTGTGCGCGCGATGCTGGTGCCCGCGGTGACGGTGCCGGTGTCGCTGGTTGCTACCTTCACTGCACTGCTGGCGCTGGATTTCTCGATCAACATCATCACCTTGCTCGCGTTGGTACTGGCGATCGGTCTGGTCGTGGACGATGCGATCGTCGTTCTGGAGAACATTCATCGGCGCATGGAGGAATACGGTGAAACCCGATTGGTCGCGGCCTATCGCGGTACGCGTCAGGTCGGCTTTGCGGTGATTGCCACGACGGTTGTGCTGGTGTTCGTGTTCATCCCGATCGCGTTTCTGCAGGGTGATGTCGGTCGTTTATTCTCGGAGTTCGCGCTGACTATGGCCGCGGCGGTTGCGTTTTCGAGTTTCGTCGCACTGACGTTATCATCGATGCTTGCGTCGAAGATTCTGCCACCGGTAGAGCGTCAGGGCCGGCTCAGCGAAATGGTCGATCAGGCCTTCAAAAAAATACGTCAAGGCTACTTGAAGCTCCTGCGCGGTGCTCTCCGCCACGCCTGGATCGTCGGTGCCGCGTTTGCAGCGATCCTGGCCGGTTCGGTCTGGCTGCTACAACACATCCCCCAGGAATACACACCCAAGGAAGATCGAGGAGTATTCTACCTGCTGGTCACCGGACCCGAAGGAGCGTCTTATCAGTATATCGCAGAGTATATGACCGAAATCGAAACGCGGATGATGCCGTTGGTCGAAAACGGTGAGATATCCCGCTTGCTGGTGCGCGCTCCGCGCGCATTCGGCAATTATGAGATCTTTAACAATGGCATTGTGATCAACGTGCTCAGCGACTGGTCTGCGCGACGCTCGGCCTGGGACATCATGGCTGATGTACGCAAACGTTTGGCCGATCTGCCTGGCGTGCGTGCATTCCCGGTGATGCGACAGGGTTTCGGAGCACGCGCCCAGAAACCGGTGCAGTTTGTGATCGGTGGCGGTACCTATCAGGAACTGGCCGAATGGCGTGACATTCTGGTGGAGCAGATCGAGCAGGATAATCCGGGTTTGGTTGGTCTCGATTGGGATTACAAGGAGACCAAGCCACAGCTTCAGTTCATCATCGACTACGACCGTGCCGCGGACCTTGGCGTAACCATCACCGATATCGGGCGCACGCTGGAAACCATGCTGGGTTCGCGTCGCGTGACAACTTATATCGATGCCGGCGAGGAATACGACGTGATCGTGGAGGGCGAGCGGCGGACCCAGCGCACGCCAACCGACCTCGAGAACATCTACGTGCGTTCGGCGCGTACTCAGCAACTGATACCGCTTTCGAACCTGGTGAGCATCGAAGAGTTTGCTGATTCTATCAGCTTGAACCGTTACAACCGCGTGCGCGCGATCACATTGCAGGCTAACTTGGGTGAGGGTCTTGCACTGGGCGAGGCGCTTTCGTATCTGGAGGGCCTTGTTAAGGAGCATCTGCCCGACCAGGTCATCGTTGATTACAAGGGCCAGTCGCAGGACTTCAAGTACTCGGGGGCTTCGATTCTGTTCACGATGTTGCTCGGAGTAGTGGTCGTATACCTGGTGCTCGCCGCACAGTTCGAGAGCTGGTTGCATCCGTTGGTGATCATGCTGACCGTGCCGTTGGCGATGACCGGAGCTTTGCTTGGTTTGTATCTGACCGGCCAATCGCTGAACATCTATAGCCAGATCGGTTTGATCATGCTGATCGGGCTGGCGGCCAAAAACGGTATTCTGATCGTCGAATTCGCGAATCAATTGCGCGATGCGGGCCGGCCTTTTCACGATGCGTTGTTCGAAGCCTCCGGCGTGCGCCTGCGCCCGATTGTGATGACCGGGCTCACAACGATGGCGGGATCGGTACCTTTGCTGATGTCATCCGGCGCTGGCACAGAGACCCGGCTGGTGATCGGCACGGTGATTCTAAGCGGCGTGCTCGCGGCGACATTCTTTACCCTGTTCGTGGTTCCGGTGGCCTACGACAAGCTGGCGCAGAGATCCGGCTCACCCGGGGACACGCGCAAGCGGCTCGACCGGGAGATGCAGTAAAAAATCATGGGGTCAGACTCAAAATCATGGGGTCAGACTCGTTGATGGCCATCAATGGCCATCAACGAGTCTGACCCCATGATTTTAACGAGTCTGACCCCATGATTTTACTGATTCTGTTTCCTATACTTGTGGAAACAACGAGTCTGACCCCTTGAAATCTGAGAGTGAAAAGATCACGGACCCGGCCCGGGTGGTACCGTTGCTGGAGAAGCTGGCAAAACGGCGTGCGCCGCTGACGGTCAAGGTCAATGGCCATAACGAAGCATTCACCAGCTGCGTCGTGGATGTCGATCGGCATCATGTCCTGCTGGACGAACTGTTACCATCCAGTGGCCACAAGCTGTTGTTGTCGAAGCGTGCGCTCCAGGTCATCGGCAAGCTGGATGGCATCGAGATTTGTTTCGATACCACGCTCGAGAGCGTGGAAACCGGTGACAGGGTGGTGACGTACTACACCAAGCTACCCGGATTGCTCGAGTATGGGCAGCGGCGGCTCGACTTCAGGGTGCGTATACCGATGATGAAGAAACTGCGTGTTATCATCGAAGGCACCGATGGCACCGTGTTCGAGGGCGTGCTGCATGATTTGTCACACGGCGGTGCGGGTATGATATTTCCGGAAGGCAAACCGGAGGTGAGGCCAGGGTTAGTGCAAGATTGTGCGATTGAGTTTTCGGCTGACGAATGGTTGTACGCCACGGTCGAGTTGCGTTACTCGAAAAGTACATCGTTTCGAAATAAACAGATGATCGGTGCCCGGTTTACCGTGCTGAGCTGCGAGCAGGTGCGTATCATCCGCCAGCACATCAGCGAACTTCAGCGCGAGCTGCTCAGAAGGCGTGCAGCCGACTAGCCCGCATTTCTGACCAGCGCCGTGGGAATGGGGCTCGTACCGGGTCGAGAGCCGGTGCGCGCGGCGCACCCTACCGTGATTTCCTCGAACGCATCAATTCTTCTTCGACAAATCGTAATACAGCCTCTAGCAAGGCTTCGCGCGGGAAGTCGTTCTGATCGACGAACATCGAGCCGATCATGGAATGTGTTCGTGCAATGGGTACTGATAAGGCCCAGTGATCGGCGTTGACATAAGCAATCAGTGTGCTGCCGGGGATGACCTGGTCATAGAACAGCATCTGACTGTCATTGCGTGCGTCGACTCGACTCAGCTTGTTGTAGCTGGATGATAGTATCGATGAGATACGATCGGGATGTGGATAAGTCACCAGCGAATAATAGGGAAAATCATCTGGCAGTGGATTATTAGCTAGCCAGGCCTTGCGCGTGGCAGGACGCAGACTCTCGACCGCACCGCCGTCACCGCTGGCACACTCGGCATCCGGCCAGTATTTCAACAGCTCGAGCTGAGACTGCGTTGCATCATTGGCCAGCGGCGAACCGCCGACAGTACCTGCAGCAGCGACAACCGCAGCGATGCGTCGACGTATTTCCGGGTAGGCCACGATGGCCTCGAGAATGTCGGGCGTTCCCTTGGAATAGCCAATCAACACCAGATTGGGTTCGCTGCTTGTCATTTCCAACGCCATGATCGCATCGCGTACCTGGCGGGCGTTGGTGGTGCTG
>JARFQK010000315.1 GCA_029287815.1 Gammaproteobacteria bacterium | reverse complement strand
GGCATAGGCCACGATAGTTGCGGTATCGAAATAAAGCAGACCTGACGCGATGATCATGGACAATAGAGAGAACAGGATAACTCGGTAGCTGGTATCGAACATGGCGGAAGCGTAGCGGTCATAAAAATATTTAAATTTTATCAGAACAAACAAATGAGCGGAGACTGCCCTTTATTCGGCACTCTCGATGAGTGTGACTGACTCTATCCAGGGCTCGAGACGCTTGCCGATATTGAGCCGCACCGTGTAACGTGGTTTAGCTGATGCTGTCTGGTGGGGAAAATGCCCCTGTGCCCCAGGCAGGTCGGCGAGGATCCGCCAGAAAGGCAAAGGAATGTGTATCTGTCCAGTGGACAAGTGGAAAATGCGTCCGTCGACAGCGTTTTCGCTCCACCACAAGCTGATTTCCCCTCGTATGAGCAGATATTCTTTGCCCGCATATTTCTTTCTCAAGTCCTGAATGTCGAGGCCAGCATCAATGACATACAAGCGGGATTGTGACTGTTTCAAATTCGTCACGTAATTCGACAAGATCCTGAGCCTGTTTGCCAGCGCTGCGTCGTCGGGACTACTGCTGGATTGCCTTTGCAGCTCCACTTCCCGACGTTCAGCCAAACTGAGCGCTTGGCGATAGGCATCACCGTCGTACTCGAGCACCAGTACGACTTCTTTGAGCATAGGGATGGTCCCGGGCTGAGAGCTATCCCTCTGTCGCTCGAGTTCTTCGACGTCAACCCCGAGCTCAACCAGCTTTTCCTCTTGTAGCCATGATGGCAAACCCCTCGTCGACAACATGCGTATCGGATCCTTGTCCTGGCCAAGGATGTTCCATTTGATCGACACAGCCGTAGCGGCGTTTTCCCTGATGACGCCAAAGGCTCGTCGTACGGGCAGTTCTCGCTCTGTGAGCTCAATACTGAACAGTGGCGCGCCGGAACGATTGTATGCGACCCCAGCCAATACGATTAAGTTCACCAATAACAGTAGTATTGCGGCAGCCAGCACAAATTTACGCATGCTTATCCTCCGTCAACTGGCTGTGCCGGCGAAGATGTTTGTAGAGGTACAACAACAGCAGCGATGTCAGGGCAATAACCAGGAAGAACAGATACTTGGGCATGATCTCCCACCACCAATCGAAAAACTTGGTGTACAGGAACAGCACAAAAAAAGCATTGCCGGTATTGATGACATCGGGCCAGTGTTTTCGGATACCCAATGCGATCAGAGCCGCACTGAGCACAAAACCGGTAACTTGATATGCGCCCTCAATAACCGAAGGATCCCAGGGTAGATAACTGCTTGCGCCCCAGTTCGACAATACCAGCACTGGCACCAGAAACAGCAAGCTGCCAAATACACGATAGACCGGCGTGAAGCCACTGTATTTCTCCTGCTTCCACAAGAGCGGGACCGTGAATATGAGCACTGCCGGGATAAAAAAGTTTTCCGGTCGTTCACCCGTAGACAGCCAGTACATTCCCGACCAGGTGTACGTACGCGCAGCAATGAAGCCGGCGAACGCGAGAATGCCCATGGCGAGTAACAAGCGTACGTCAAAGGCATAGGCAAGCAAGACGCCATAGACTGCAAAGAGCAACAACACGTTCTCCGACTGTGTGATATTAAAGATTTGCCCGAGCATGACCAGGTTTAACACAAAACAGACAAAACTCACCATGCTCAGCATTTTCGCGAAATATCCTGTCGCCTCTCTTTGAGACACCCAGTAAGTGACATACAGGGTCATCAATGGTGCAGCCACCAGAATGGACACCTGTAGCGGCGTACCGAAATACCCCCAGAACTGATGGAAAAGAAAAAACACGCTGGCAGCCAGCGCCAGCGCGCCAATGAAGGAGACAATCTTCATTCCCCTGGACAGCTGCTTTTGACGGGAACTGGTGTCGATGTCGTAAGCATCTGTCAGAGATTTGAGCAGACCTTCGTGATAGTGGCTGATCCTCTGACGCTGATCGTCATCAAGTCGCAGCATGTCAGCGTCTTCGAGCAAACTGATCTCGTTGTAAAAGGCTTGAATTTGCTCAGCACGTTGCTGGGCTTTTTGCTTATTGTCCATACTCGTCCGTAACCTAATAACTCGTGGCGTCAACCGTCTTCGAAACTATTTCTCGACCCGAGCTCAATAACTTTGATTCCACACCGTTAGGGAAATCCAACGCCGACTTTTTAGCGCAAAGCCTTGCATTCTACGCGTAATTAAAGCCGCTTCCTATCAAGGTTTCGCGTCCCCAACTACCTGCTCTATTTCGTGAACCATTCTCTGCACACACTTTTGGCCTTCTTCTATCGCCTCTTTGGCGCGATACAATTCCAGCAGCCCGATATCTAATAACTTTGGCGCTAATAGGATGTCCGGAGGTTCTCCTGCGAGGCGACTTCTGGTAATTCTATCCTGAGTGATCTTGACCGAGGTTGCGATCGCATCCAACAGGCCGGGTGGGTGCTCTTTGTTGCCTGGTGCAAACAACGACAGGCTGGTGTACTCTTTTACCAGTTCTGACAATTTTTGGCTGACAGCATTCTCGTTTTTTGTTACAGATTTACCCAGACGTCTGCTGACGATGTTCCCATTTAGATTGACTGCAATAATAACGTCAGCGCCGAGAGCGCGGCACGCAGAAACCGGTACCGGGTTGACCAGCCCGCCATCAACCAACCAACGGTTGTTGTACCTGATAGCTGGAAAAAGACCAGGTAAGGCCATCGATGACCATACTGCCTGTATGACGGATCCCTTCTGCAACCAAACCTCTCTTCCCGTATCGAGGTCAGTCGCGATGGCAGCAAAGATCTTGGGAAGATCTTCGATCATTTCTTGATCACCGGTTATATTTTCATTCAGGAAGTTGTGAAATCTCTCTGAATTCACAAAGCCTGTGAACGATGCGCTGATATCCAGAAATCTCGCCACGTCGAGCTTTGTGACCGAGCAGGCCCATGACTTGAGTTTATCAAGGTTCCCCATCGCATACGCTGCACCAACCATTGCACCCACCGAAGTGCCGCATACGATATCTGGATGGATTCCGAGTTTGGCCAACTCGTTGATTATGCCGATATGAGACCATCCCCGGGACGAGCCGCTTCCCAATGCCAAACCGATCTTCATCTTTGAATCCATGGTTTCATATTACGCTTTTTGTTGAAAATAACCCATATAACGAGTGCAGCGACATGGAAAACAATGGTGACATGATCATCGATGTCGACCGCTACCGCACCCCCGCTCAGCTCGCCCACATCGAAGACGATCCAAAATCGGAGGTGAACGAACACTTGGCCGCCACAGTCGAAACGACTCCTGGCAAAAACCACGCCGTTCGTGCCGATCTGCTGTCGCTTCAATCCAGCAACGAACCAATCAGAAAAGCAAAAGCGCCTGATTCCGTCCGGCTCAGCAGTGATGCCGCCTCCTCCCCCTAACGGGGCGAGAGTCTTGCAAAATGAAAGACCTGGCACCGGTGCATTGCGATGTTCGTGTAGACTGTCGGGCGTGACGCCACTGATTAATCACCGCCGACAATTCGGGAGACTGCCGCGATGAACTGGAAGACCGCTTATCGTTCGTTTTACTACGAGGTCGCTCCGGAACCTGACGACCTGGTGCTGCCGCCGGCTGAAACGGCCTTGTTGTGCATCGATGTGCAGAACTATGGTCTTGCGCCCAAGCCCACCGCCGAAGAACAGGCACGCTGGGCGCCGTTTTTTGATCGCATGCACAATACCGTGATTCCGAATCTGCGTGCGCTGCAGCAAACGTTTCGTGATCACAACATCGACGTTGTCCATGCGCGCATCGCCTGCCTGCTCGACGACGGCCGTGATCGCTCGCTGAGTCAAAAAATGCCGGGCTGGAACAATCTGCTGATGCCCAAAACCACAGAAGAATCACAGATCATCCCTGAGCTCGCGCCAACCGGCGATGAGATCGTCGTCACGAAGACCACGGACAGCGCGCTGACTGGCACCAATCTGCGCTTGGTATTGAGTAATATGGGCATTCGCCACGTGATCGTGACCGGCGTCTATACCGATCAGTGCGTCTCATCCACCGTGCGCAGTCTGGCCGACGAGAGTTTCAACGTTGTTTTGGTCGAGGACTGCTGCGCAGCCGGAACCCTCGAACTGCACCAGCGCGAGCTCGAGATCATCAACAGGATCTACTGCCACGTGCTG
>JARFQK010000211.1 GCA_029287815.1 Gammaproteobacteria bacterium | reverse complement strand
CGCATCATAGCCTTGTCTTTCCTCCAACCCGCGGAGTGAGCTCATGCTCAAGCGCATCGGTCTCGCGATACTGGTGATTTTGATCGTCGTTGTCGTGGCGACGTTTACAGCGAGCAATACCGGTACGATCGATATCGACCTGGCGTTCGCCAGTATCAACACTTCCATCTCGCTGGCGTTTACGGTGGTTTTCGCGCTCGGCTGGTTATTTGGAGTGCTCTCAATTGGAATCTATGTTCTCAAGCTGATCAACGAACGTCGCGCCTTGCGGCGCGCGCTGCGCGTCAGTGAGAGTGAGGTCAGCAGTCTCCGCAACTTGCCCCTGAGCGATGCCGACTGATTCCACCTTTCTGCTGGCCGCACTATTCCTGCTGCTGGCGGCGGCGGGCTGGGCGATGGGGCGGTTCGAAGAGCGCGACGAAGAGGACGCTCCACCCCCGCTCAACATCGATTACCTGAAAGGCCTGAATTTCCTGCTTAATGAGCAGACCGACCAGGCGCTGGAGCACTTTCTCAAGATGGTGCGGGTCGACGACAAGACCATTGAAACTCACTTTGCACTCGGTAGCCTGTTCCGGCGGCGTGGCGAAGTTGATCGGGCGATCCGGATCCACCAAAACATCATTGCCCGCCCGGACCTGGCCGCAGAGCAGCGGGACCAGGGGCTGTTCTCCCTGGCCAAGGACTACCTGGCTGCCGGCCTTCTTGATCGTGCGGAAAGCGTGTTCACGCGCCTTGCCGACGGTTCGCGCTACCAGGTGCAGGCACTGGAGCTGTTGTGCGGTATTTACGAACAGGAAAGAGAGTGGGAGAAGGCCATCGATGCGGGCCAGCGGCTGGAAGTCCTGGGGGGCAAGTCGCTCGCGCTGCAAATCGCACACTACTATTGCGAGCTGGCAGAAGCGGCCGCGAGCGCCGGTGATTTTGCGGCGGCGCGGCAGTATGTAAAGAACGCGCAGGCGGGGCGCCCGCGCACGATGCGCGGGGCACTGACTCGAGCCCACATTGCCCGGGATACCGAGGACAACAAGACGGCCCTCAGGCTGTATCACCGCATCATCGACGAGAATACCTACCTGATCGCTGAGGCGCTGCCTGAAATCGTGGCGATTTACTCCAGGGAGAACCAGGTGGCTGAGCTCGAAGAAGCGCTGCAGGCACTGCTTGCCAAGCATCCTGATCGGGCATCCCTGGTTGCCTACACCGCGATCGTTAACGACATCGGGGGCATCCCGGTGATCGACGAGTGTGTCGAACGGTACATGCTGGACGAGCCTACACTGGGCGAGTTTGTGGACCTGCAGCAACTTAACGAAAACGCCGGGGATGACGGCGAGTCGGCGTTTATCAAGGTCCGGCGGGCGCTGAGCAAACTGGCGGCCAGAACGCCGCGTTACCAGTGCCAGGAATGCGGCTTTTCCAGCCAGCGACTCCTCTGGCAATGCCCGAGCTGCCGAGACTGGGAAACACAGCGTCCTGCCTCGCGCGTCCAGTTCGACACCGTGCTGCAGCACAGCATCACAAACTGAAGAATCTGTTCTTTTTGCCGAATTAACCTGACTGCGGTCTCGCGGCCCGGGGCCTAGGCTGTTGGTGTCTGTCACCAACCAAAGGAGCTTAGGATGAGACTCTTAACCATCGCTGCAGTATTCGCTCTACTCGCAGCGCCAACCGTGGCACTGGCGGGTCCGGTCAACGTCAATACGGCGGATGCCGAGACGATTTCGGCCGAACTCAAGGGCGTCGGACTCGCCAAGGCCAAAGCCATTGTCGAGTACCGGCAGAAGCACGGACCATTCCGCAGCGCTGATGACCTTTCGCTGGTCAAAGGGATCGGGGAACGCACGGTCGAGCTGAACCGGTCCGACATCAAGGTCTCGGACCCTAAGAAGTAGGGGTGACCTGACGCCGGCGGGCCGGGTACGCGTCTGCGTACCCGGCTCTCGCCTTGCACTGCGAAATCCGTCATGACGTCGCAACATCGAATTCGCTATCATGCGGGCCACTTGTTACACCGGAGCGCCCTGTGGCCAAAACAGTCAAAGCCGCCGTATTTCCTGTAGCCGGACGCGGAACCCGATTCCTGCCAGCGACCAAGGCCAGTCCCAAGGAGATGCTGCCAATTGTTGATAAGCCGCTGATTCAGTACGCAGTTGAAGAGGCCATTGCAGCCGGCGCAACGAAGCTCGTGTTCGTTACCGGCGCCTCAAAACGTGCCATCGAAGATCACTTCGATACCGACGCGGAACTGGAACAGGCGCTTACCCGTGCGGGTAAGGACGAACTGCTGGCCTCGATCAAGGGCATCGTCCCCGAAGGTGTTTCCTGCGTCTACATTCGCCAGGGTGAACCCCTGGGCCTCGGCCATGCAGTCCTGTGCGCGCGGCCCGCGGTCGGTGACGAGCCGTTCTTCGTGCACCTTGCCGACGACCTGATCGCCGGTGAGCCGGGTTGCCTGGCCCAGATGGCGGACGAGTACGCCGAACATGGTGGCAGCGTTATTGCCGTGGAAACCGT
>JARFQK010000099.1 GCA_029287815.1 Gammaproteobacteria bacterium | reverse complement strand
TCCGGCTTCGATGCTCTCGAGCACTTTGCGCAGTGGTGCAGCGGTATCGATGAATTCGACCAGCAACTGCAGCCGCCCTCCACAGGGAAGCCCGACCCGACGCGTTGATGCGGTGTTGATACCGTACTCGATCAGTCCCGGGGACCGTCGCTCGAATTCGCCGCGAAGGGTTCGCTGCACCAGATCGTCCTCCACGCAACCGCCAGAGACCGAGCCGGTGAAGCGGCCGTCTTGATGAATCACCATCAAGGCACCCGGTCGCCTCGGTGCCGAGCCCCAGGTGCTCGCCACCGTTACCAGCGTGACGGCAGCGTCCTGTTCGAGCCAGTCGAGCGCCGCGCGCAAAACCTCGATATCAGTGCTGCGATCCATAGCTTTGGCCGTTGATCTCGTAGTGCGCCATGACTCCGGATTATTGCACGGTTATGTTTGGCGGCCAGGTGATTCTGGTCACGCTGGCTCGGCCGAGACTTGTATGCGTCCCATCACTGGTAGGAGCGGCTTCAGCCGCGAACTGCTCGCGGCTGGTGGTTGCATTCGCGGCTAAAGCCGCTCCTACCGGACCACTGGCAGACACGCTTACCTCGCGTCTGCATTGAGCTTTGCCGTCTGGGCGGTTTACTATCATTGGGTTAACCGCTCTTCTGCAGTCGACATTGCACCCGGGCAGCGTTGACCGCTTTTTCATCGATGATTTTCGGATAAAGGTGCCAGTGATGCTCGACCGAAATAGCCTGAACATTCAGGTTTTGTTCCAGTCGCAGGCGCTGCTCTTTTTTAAGGTGTTGCAAGGTTAGCAGTGCCGGGGCTGTCCAGTCGATGAATTGCGCGGCGAGCCGGAACTGATCAGGATCAGGCCAGTCTTCCGCCAGCAGGTACGCCGGGAAATCTTCCGCTTTGACCGGCGCTGCGCCGTTATCTGGCACAGCGGTGCCATCATTCTGGCGCGTGTACCAACGCTTGTTAATATTGAAACCGGCGCGCTGTTTGACCTGCGCCTCCAGATCTCGCGTTCCTGGAAACCTTCGCTGGCTGGGTACGCCATCGGCGCCGATACAGGCGGACCAGTATCTCGGTTCCGGGGACGGTGGCTTTTTGTCGACTGTGGCTGATGCCAGCAGAGCCAGTGGCTTTTCGCGCTGGCTATCGAAAAGCCACAATTCGTGCGTGTCCTGCAAGTCGAATGGCAGGTCGCTAATCCGCTCCCGCACGGTAGCGATCAAGCGCTCAAACTCGCGCGTGAGCGGGTCCGATTCGAGGTGTGGCGCAAGCGGTCGGCGCACAAGGCCGTCTTCTAACGACCACAGGCCGTAGCGGTAGCAGGCTCGGCCGTAACTGTTTCGATTCAGGCTGTCCCAGTTACCGCTTTTCTGCTTCGCGAAGACCTCGATGTCCCACACGACCCCATTGGCACTGATCGCTCGCCCGCCGTCGGTTTCGATGATCTGCAACACGCCCAGGAACGGGTTCACTCGGCGGATGGCGTACGCGCGCACAAGCGACGAATCAGACTTAGCGTCGCTGCAATTAACAGGCATTTTTTAGCTTTTCGCGCCGCATCGCTATTAGCGCCTCGGCGTTGTCCTGGAGATCCGGCGGTGTGACCTCGAATAGGTATTCGAGTTCGTCCAGCACGGTTGCGATCTCTTGCCTGCTGTTTATTTCGTTCATCCGCACTGCGACTTGCTGCATGTACGCGTAAGGATCAACACCGTTCATAGTCGGTCTCACAAAAAAGCATAAAGCTTTTTATAACATATCTACCTGGACATTATCCCCGGTCAGACTGGGGAATATTTTCTCGAGCCCGGGTTATTATTCATCCTTTACAAAGGTCATTGGTCTATACCTCGACGAAATCATATGAATCGTAATTCCGGATGCGCCGCAGCATGAACAGTGCCATCATTATGCTGTCTGTGGCTGTGCTGCTGGTGTTGGTTGGTTGCACCCAGCCATCAACAGAGACCATGGTCACGATCGCAGATGCGCGCGAGCAGTCAGCCCAGTATTTGGATTTGGGCGAGAATGGTGATTCGGTCGGCGATATCCTCACCTTCGACCAGCCGCTGCTGGACGCCGATATGAACGCAATCGGCAACAACAGCGGTATTTGTATTCGAACGCGCGCCGGACATAGCTTTCAGTGCCAATGGACCCTGACGCTCGACAACGGCAGCATCCAGGTTGCCGGGCGCGAATTCGATCAGGGAACATCGCTGATCAGCATCGTTGGCGGCACCGGTGATTACTCGGGTATCACCGGCGAAATGGAATCGACGAACAACAACGATGGCACGTTTACCCAGCGACTGCGTTACCAGCTGTCACGATGAGACGCCAACCCGCATCGCTCATCCGGCCACGCTGACCGTTTTCAAGCCATCAAACGATGCCGCGAGCCGAACCCGCATTTCTCACCAGGATCATCGGCGCACCCTACGGCCTAAGGCACACCGAGGCGAGCCTGACCGTGATAGGCATATTTTAAGACACACTGTGTCTTCGATCATCCGAGCTTTATCGAACGGGCCAATAACTCAGCAGCAGCTTACGCCGCCTGGTGAGCAACGCGGGCCAGCCCGTCGATGATCGCATTGAAGGTCGAGCTGGGACGCATGACCTTTGATGTCAGGGTTGCATCAGGGCGATAGTATCCGCCGATATCGACCGGTTTGCCCTGAACCGCGATCAATTCGTCGACAATACGTGTCTCATTATCAGTGGCTTGCTGTGCCACCGACTCGAATATCGCCTTCAGCTGCGCATCGTCATCCTGTTCGGCCAGCGCCTGTGCCCAGTAGAGCGCCAGATAATAGTGGCTGCCCCGCGTATCGAGTTCGCCCACTTTGCGCGAGGGTGACTTGTTGTTGTTCAGGAACAGACCGTTGGCCTTGTCCAGGGCCCCCGCAATCACACCCGCCTGGTCATTGCCGGTTTTTGCGGCAAAGTCCTCCAGCGCAACCGCCAGCGCCAGGAACTCACCGAGA
>JARFQK010000097.1 GCA_029287815.1 Gammaproteobacteria bacterium | reverse complement strand
ACCTTACGGTTTCGTAAAACGATTTGTCCAAGCCGAACTGGCCAGTTTGAGAATAGGATGCTGCTTTTGTTGTCTTTGATGTTATCTGCTGATTTATCATTCGCCTCTCTCCTCGCTGATCAACGTCGCTTTGATGATGCTGAAAATTCGTATCAGAATATAAGTCTTTGACGATACTCTAAAATAAATCCTGACTAATTTGCTCAGGTATTTCATTATATTGATCGTGCGACCGATTAAAAGCTTAAAAAATCTATGAGTATGATAGAAGATAATCTATGTATCTGACGTTCACAGCGGCGTATCTTGGTTTCAGCGGTCTACTGGAGTCGCGCTGCGACATTCACTCCAGCTTCTGTCACCGATCGATTCATAATGTTCGTTCTCCTGGTCAGTGCTTGCCAGGCTCGAATCAGTGGCTCACATCATTTATGTCGCAATTGCAGCTTCCCCGGGTTCGGTCATTGTTTTTTCCTCCAAACGATGTGTTCAGAGCAAAGATTGAATAGAATCTATTGCTCCTAATTGCTATCAGGTCCCAGTAATGCAAGACACATGGAAGGAAGCTGTACACAACCAGCGAGTTACGCTGGCAGCAATGCTGTCGGAACCGCTGGCCGCGATCGCGAAAAGATGCGAACCCTTTTGGGGACAGCGAGACGCGATGGATCACATCCTGGTCGAGGGCTTGGAGACCGTACCCTATTGCCTGTTTTTGTACGCGCTTGATTCCAACGGCGTCCAGATCAGTGACAATGTCAGCAAATCCGGGCTGATGCCGGAGCATTTCGGGCGTGATCGTTCCGGCCGCCCCTACATGCGTGAAGCGGTACCTTCCTGGGGGTTTCTGTTGTCCGATGCCTATTTGAGTGCGCGCGCCAATCGACCGTCGTTGACGGCCCTGCAGGTCGTGATTCGCGACGACGAGACGCTGGGTTACATCGGTGCAGATTTCGATTTACGCGACTTGCCTGTCACCGCTGAGGTGTATGAGGAATCACATGATTGGCGACAGATCAAAGGAGACCCCGCGATCCGTGGAGCAGTGTTCGCGCAATGCCGTGTCGATAGTCTGATGGACAACAACCTCAACACCGCGTGCGCCATCATAGAGGAGCTGATCACCGAGCGCGGCATGTTCCAGTGCGTCATCCATTTTTCCAGCAGCCGAGCAACCGTCTGGTTCATCGACGATCCGTTGCGCTATCGTATTCTGGATGCCGAGGCATTGAGCGATCCTGACATCTGCCTGCTCTATCCCGCGCGCGTCTACCCAGGAGATGCCTTGATTCCCGAAACGCGTATCAAGTCATTGCTGCAAGCCATGTGCAAGTTGCGCATGGCTGATGAGACGCTCTACCTGCGCTCATCGTCGATCAATATCTTCAACGGTATGATCAGCCTGACCTTCTCCTGCGACGGTACCCATTACATGTCGTGGGAAGAATTTCTGCGCAAGGATGTGTCGTTCTGGACCGGTTGTGCAGCCTAATCTGCAAAGATCTCCTTGAAGAACAGCTGCGTCTGCTCCCATGAATCATTGTCAGCATCAGCGTTATATTCGAGCGGCAGATTGAATTTCTGGCCAAAGCTATCGGCGTCAGGATTTGTGAAGCTGTGCTTTGCGCCCGGATAATTGACGAATCTGTAATCAGCGCCGGCGGCTTCCATTTCCTGCTTAAAGGCTTCGATCTGTTCGGCCTTCACGAAAGGATCATCGGCACCGTTGAACACACGAATGCGCGTCTTGATATCGCCCTTTTTCGCCGGTGATTTCGCGACCAGGCTGCCGTGATAACTGACCACGCCATCGATGTTTGTACCCATGCGTGCCATATTCAGCAAGATACCGCCGCCAAAACAGTAGCCAATGGCCGCGATCTTGTCGGCATCTACAGTGGGGTGTTGTTTCAGCGTTTCGACTGCCGCATCGAAACGTGCTTTGGCCAGTGGTAAATTGCCGCCAACAGCGCTGGAAAATTTGCCGGCATCGTCGGGGTGATCAGCCGTTTTGCCATCGCCATACATGTCTACCGCCAGTGCTGTGTACCCCAGCTTCGCCAGCATCCCGGCACGCTTGCGGGCGTATTGGTTGTGGCCCCACCATTCGTGTACCACAAGAACTCCAGGGCGCTTGCCCTCGATTGCATCATCATAGGCGATGAAGCCCTTCAGGGTCGTGTCGTCGTTTTGATAGCTAATTGCCTGACTGACGATCTCTGCGCTGGCATTGAATGACAAAAGCAGGCATATGAGTGGGAGTATGATTTTTGCTTTCATAGTCTGGGCTCCGAATTGTGTGAATGGGTCGTTGCTCGTCGGATAATAAGAAAAATCAGCTCAGCGATAAACATCAACCAAAACCGGCCGACTCCACTGTTGTAGTAATATACACGACAGAGCCGATTTATATTGGTCATTTTTCCAGTGCTTTCAGCGATCTGATGCGCCGGATTTGGCGCGGCGCAGAACCATGGCTGAACCAACCAACAGGACGCTTATATGAATGAATATCATATTAAAATCAGTAACTTGTTAGCATGCCTGTGGCTTTTCTCCGTGCTTGTCTGGTCTCCGGTCGAGGCAGAAAATAAGGCACCGGAAAGCGTCGAAGGCGCCGTCACGACACCGGCGGAACAGGCCAAGGCCATGTTCGACGAAGGCGTGGTTTTTGTCGACGTACGCAATCCTCGTCTCTACGCTCGCAAACATATTCCGGGCGCCCACCATCTGGATCTGAAGAGCGCCTTCGACAAAGCGTCGCTCGAAGCCATTATTGATTACGAGGAGCCGGTGGTGATTTATTGCAGCGGTGCAAAGTGCAGCAGGAGTTCCCGTGCCGCCGCCTTTGCGGTGTCATGGGGATTCAAAAAAGTCCATTATTTTCGGGGTGGAATCGTGGATTGGAAGAATGCTGGCTATCCGGTAGAGACCAGCGATCTGTGAATTCGGCAGGCCGGGCTAGCCCCGACTCAATGCGCGTAGCGTTTCAGGTTTGGGCTGTATGCCCTGACCAGTTCATGCTCTGAGCCCAGTATATTGAACAGCTTGAGCATAGCGCTGCGTGGATAACTGTCGTCGTAGCTGGGATCAATCTGCATCATGTCGGCCAGCTGCTCCAGAGCCTTCTCGTGCTGCTGCCTGATGACGTACTGTATCGTGAGCTGCTTTCTGGCTTCGAGATCGTCTGGCGATGATTCCACCTGAGTCTTCAAATCGGCGATGTTCCGGGTTTTATCCGCTTCCATATGGAAGGTCAGCAGGTCATGAAATTGTTCCACCTCCTTGTTGTTCCGAATGCTCAACGGCAGACTATCGATCAGGGCCATCGCCTCGGTATAACGCTGTTCATGTTTGAGCAATTTGCAGAACGTCAGCGGTAATCGCGGATTCACCGGGTCCTCGACGATTGCATTGGCTATGGTTTCGTAAGCCTGGGTTTTTTTTCCATCCGTATAGAGCCTGATAGCACCTGCCAGCGTCAGATCCGAATCACGAGCGACATACTGCTCCAGAATCTGTAGTAAGTCTTGTTCAGACTGGTATCCGTGCAAAGTCTCGACCACCTGTTCATTGCGAAATAATTT
>JARFQK010000076.1 GCA_029287815.1 Gammaproteobacteria bacterium | reverse complement strand
GGGATAAGCGAATGACTGGACTGGATTATGCCGCACTGTTCGTGCTCGCATTGCTTGCCGTGATTATTGTCGGCGTAGTGTTCTTTATCGGAAATCTGCCAGGCTCGATAGCGAAAAAACGCAATCATCCCAATGTCGATGCGATCGTTATGGGCAGTTGGGCAACGCTGATCTTTGGTGTCGTACTCTGGCCGCTGGTATTGATGTGGGCCTACTCGCCAAACCTGTTTGCTGAACAGGGCGGCAACAGCAAGGAAGGGGAGGCCTAGTCATGGCAGTAGCAATGATTGCCATCTGGATGGCTTTTCTCTGGATACTGGTCAAGATCAGGGTGCTTAAAGGCTGGGCGTTGTGGATGAAGCTGTCACCGTTGATCATTTATCTCGGGGTGATGGCGATCATATTTATACCGATG
Source organism: Gammaproteobacteria bacterium (assembly GCA_029287815.1). Taxonomy (GTDB): domain Bacteria; phylum Pseudomonadota; class Gammaproteobacteria; order SZUA-229; family SZUA-229; genus JABDQW01. The sequence goes on along the minus strand of JARFQK010000076.1, from coordinate 2,986 downwards.
AATTTTGGTGCGCCGGTCGGTGGCGCAACCGTGGTGAAGAATTCCATAGAGATTGTGCCTGCAGTTTCAGGTTATGTCACCGAAGTTGTCGCTGAACCGGGTAGTGAGAATGTAAAAGCAGGTGATGTCCTGTTCCGCATCAATCACGTGCCGTTCGAATCACGTGTCAATCAGTTGGAAGCGCAGCTCGAGCTCGCGAAAATCCGCCAGAACCAGGCACGTCAGCTGGTCAGCAAAAAGGCTGGCAGGGTCGGTGACGTCCAGAAGTACGATGCCGAGGTCAAACAGCTGGAAGCACAGCTGTCGAAGGCTAAACAGGATCTCGAGTTTACCGAGGTCAGAGCGCCGTCGGATGGATACATTCCGACATTGAACTTGCGGGAAGGTACATGGGTGAATGCCGGTACACCGCTGTTGAGGCTGGTGGAGAACACGCAGAATTACCTTGCTGTAAACATCAATCAGATTAATATGCGGCACGTGAAAGTCGGACAGCCGACCGAGATTATCCTCAAGCTGTACCCGGGCAGGGTGTTTAGCGGCGAAGTCGTTAGTATTATTCAGGCGAGCCAAAGCGGTTTTTGGGACCCGTCATCGACCGTGATGCCTGTGCAGGAGGCTACGGCCGAACCTATATGGCTCGCAGTAAAGATGGCTGAGGATATAAGCCTGCCGGCAGGTGCGGCGGGTAAGGCGACGGTGTTTACCGAGGAGCATGCCAAGTCACATGTGATACGGCAAATCATGCTGCGCATGGATACCTGGATGAATTTCGTCAAGCCATAACAAAGAAATCAAGAACAAGAGAATAGAGTCAATGAATATGAAGCATATACCTGTCGCAACCTTGTTAACGGCATCGTTGGTCGGCTTCCAGGCAGTTGCCGAAGAACAGCGCTCCAGCTTCGAAGACATTCCGGTGTTCGGTGGCCCAAGTGCAACGGGTGCCGAACTGCAGACAGAAAACGCGCCTGCGCCAACTGGCGACATGATCAAGGACCTGATGCCAGGCTGGTTCGCAAAGAAGGAGCAAGTGATGCAGGAACATGGCCTTGCCTACGGTATCAATTACTCGACGCTGTACATGAAGGCCAATAATGCAGTCGGTGAAGACAATGCCTGGGGCGGTATGCTGCAGTTACCGGCTTCGTGGACCGTGATGAATAACAAGAAGGCCAACAGCACCGGCACCATCGTTTTCAAACTGGAAAACCGCCACAAGATTTCAACTGACCTTGCACCACAGGACCTGGGTCTGGGTACCTTCGGCCCTGACGGTGTCGCCGGTCTCGGTGCGGTATCGATTGTCGGTACCCAGTTCAGCGACAAGGACTGGATCCTGACCAACCTGTTCTGGCAGCACAAGATGAAAGGCGGCAAGCTGAACTATGTCGTGGGCCAGATCGATAACACCGACTTCCTCGATATCTATGCCGCGATCAATCCACAGTCTGCGTTCATGAACCTGAACTTTTCAACCAATCCGTCAATCGGTATTCCGGACCAGGGCTTCGGTGGTTACGGTGGCGCTATGATTACGGATAATATCTATGTTGTCGCTGGCCTGATGGATGCACGCGCCAGACCGGATGAACCCTTCGAGAGTTTCAAGGACTTCTTCGACAAGAATGAATACTTCAAGCATATCGAAATCGGCTATACACCATCTTTTGACCGGCGCTATTTCGACAATATACATTTTGTTTACTGGGACTCGGACGAGCAGACCAATGACCAGGGTGCGATCACCGAGGCAAAAGGCAGCGGCTGGACCGTTTCTGCGGCACACTTCTTCAACGACAAATACCTGCCGTTCATTCGCTATGGTGATTCTGATGGTGGCGGTGGTGCTCTCAACGAGAAAGTACTGAGTGCCGGGTTGGGTATCTACTGGGGTGAAACAGGGAATGCATTTGGCGTGGGCCTGAGTAGATCAACGCCATCATCCTTGACCATCGCACCGGGGCTGAATGACCAGACCACGGCTGAAGTGTTCTACCGCTACATGCTGTCAAAGCACCTGGCGATTACACCCGATATACAATATATCAAAGACCCGGCGTTAAACCCGAATGACGATTCGATCTGGATTGCAGGAATCAGGGTTCGCCTGACTCTATAACTATATATGCTTGAATGTCTGCTTCCGACTCAAAACCGCCGTTCAGTGATGACTAAAGAAATCCTGACGTGTTTAGTCTTATATTCTGCAATTGTTATGGTGTTCTTTACATGCTAACAATTAAGCAAATACTTATGTATGGTTATCTAATTGATATTTTGATGCCTTGTCCCGGCGGAGTCTGAGGCCGATGAAAGTCAGTCCGCTCGCAAACAGCCAGAGGGCAGGTGGAACCGGGACAGCTGAGATGGTTTCCTGTAGCAGGGCGGTATCGCCGCCCGAGAAGTCCATCAGGAAGGTGCCGCTAGCATCGACGATAGCGCCACGTTCGCTCTTGGTCTCGAGCTGCATCCAGATGTAGACCTCGTCACCGGGATTGAGAGTGAACGTTATCGATGCGGTGCGAGCATCCAGGGACGGGGTGAGGAAGGACTGGTCATTATCGAGCAGCGTTCCGGTCAGCGCCACTTCCTCGAGGATGAACGACGAGTAGTTGGTGCCGAAGCTTGCGTTGTCATACAGGTACGCGGCGATGCGTCCCTCGATGGCGCCCTCGGCGCTACTCGTTGGCTCGGAGATAGTGCCAGTCAAAGAAGCATCGATAGAGAAGGTCTGGGCGTTGGTACCGGTGTAGGTCCAGGCCTGTACACCGGTGGCGATGGCATCACTGGCGGTGGTGCCGCTGGGTGAAGAAGACTGGGCGCGCAGCACTGGGCTGAAGACGTTACCGGTGAACTGCACCGATGCGGAGCTGGTTCCGGAGCTGTTGTTGATGCCTGCTGTAGCGAAGGAGGCGAACTCGCCACCGTTGAGGACCTGAAAATCGAGCCCGCCGGGGCGTAAGCACAGTACTGCGCAGCTGTC
>JARFQK010000055.1 GCA_029287815.1 Gammaproteobacteria bacterium | reverse complement strand
TCGCGCAAGTTGTTCACAGTACCTTCAAAGTTATAAGGTGATTCCATCACCAATGCCGCCGGCGACGATACCCTATCGTCCAGTTGAACCTCAGCGGCCTGCACTGCGACACCCCATGACAAGTACAAGAACAGCACCCAACAACTCTTTTGCATCATCTGTTCCTCCGTGAAACTGAGAGAAAGCATTACTAACAACGTCTCGCATCAATTTCTTTGCAATGTTGGCGCCATAATATTAGTTATTTATTACATACTAATTAATTTTATTGCCTGGCAAGCTAGCCTATTGATTTTTTGTTGTTTTATACAACGCATGACCTTCATGTCCGTGATGGCAAGTGAGGGAAATTTGGCGTCGAAGGTTAAGATGATGCACTGACACTATGCAGGAGGCTGTTTTAGGCCCATTTCTGGTGCTTAAAACGTCGTTCCGATACAACGAAATGTGAGCTTTGAGTCGAAAGTACGCGTTTAGCTGAAATTACAGTTACTTGCTCCAGGAACTTACGGATTGATCCGATACTTGCCGTTCACTGATGCGGGAGCGCTGGTGTGTAGCTGGGCCGGCAAGGAGTACTACCGGCCAGAAGCGGGCATTGGGTGTCAGTGGAAAAATTCAAATTAAAGGAGGCAGTGCCATTAACCGAGTCCACCGCGATATGGCTAAACATGGACATGACCAAGATTACGAATACGACTCGTTATTTTTGTTTACTGAAAAATATGGCTCTAACACATGTGCCTTCATCAGCACTGCTCTCTATTTCTAGTTGCCCGCCATGCGCCTCCGCAATCATTCTGCAAAGATACAGCCCCAGCCCATATCCGCCTGTTTCGCGCTGGCGTGACGGGTCTGCACGATAGAACGGTTCTGTTAAATGCTGCAGGTGTTGTTCTTCAATGCCTATACCATGATCGATGATTGATATGATTACTTTCTCGTTATCAGTCAGCAGATGCACTTCGGGTGGTGGTGCTTCATTGGGCGTATGACGAATGGCGTTATCCAGCAGATTCTTCAGTAGCAGCTTGATGCGAGCTGCATCGATATCGAGCTTGATGGCTTTATTTGGAAGCGCAGTGGTAATACCTGCCTCATTGAACCATGTTTGTACTACCTCGTTAATCAGTGAGGCTATATCGTGTGGAGCCTTGTTGAGTTTCGTGTGGCGGCTACTCAAGCGTTCGGTTTCCATCAATTCTTCGATCAGGGTTTCCATTTCGTTGATGTCCCCGATGATCTGCTCCTTGTTTTTGCTTTCATCCAACATTTCCGCGGCCACTCGCGTGCGAGTAATCGGTGAGCGCAGCTCGTGGCTGATAGCTAGCAATAACTGTCGCTTGGCATCGAGCATCTGTTGTATGTCATCAGCCATGGTGTTGATGCTGTCCGCGAGTTCACCGAGTTCGTCTTTACGATTGACCCGTATCCTGTGCTCCATTTCGCCGGTGCCGAATTTCTCGACACCGGTTTTGATGGTGTCGAGTGGTGCGAACACGCGTCTCGTGGCGTAATAGAGCACCAGCAGTAATCCGAGCAGGATCAACAGGGGGAACCAGCCCTTGAATCCCTTGCGATGATCACGCACGTTGGGCACGTTGAACAGGATGGTGGTGTCACGGTCTCGAACCATCAGGTAGTGGCGGCCAGTGTCATCCTCGACATGGAAAAATTGGCTGCCGTTAATGATGAAACTGCGTTCGATATCAAGCTCATTAATCTGGGTGAGACGTCCACTGGATGACCAGTTTCCTGACTGGTCGAAGATCTGTATTTCTATTTTCAGGTGGTCGGCGAGTTCCCGTGCGCGGCTGCGGTCCGGAGGGGTGCCGATATCGGCCCTGACGTAATCCAGGTACTGCGTGATGTGCGGCCGAATATTTTCCTTGAAGTGTCCCTGGAAAGCATGACGGATACCGCCCCCGACCAGCATGACGAAAACCACCGCCATGATGAAAAACAGCATGATCAGTTTACCGGACAAGCTGTATCGTTTAGATGCCATTATGTTGGTTGTCCGACGAACATGTAACCCTCGCCACGGATTGTCTTGATCAGGTCGAGCGGTTTCAGTTTCTGGCGCAGACGGCTCACCATGATGTCTATCGAGCGGGTATACACGTCAGCATCGATGCCCTTGAGCAGGTTGAGCAGTTCATCGCGGGTAAATGTTTTTTGCGGTGAAGAGGCAAATAGCAGGAGTAACTAGTATTCCATTGCGCTCAGTGCGATTTCGTTGTTCTCCAGTGTGGCCATGCGCTTGCCGGTATCAATCACGAGTGTATTGAAGGAGAGGACTGCTCCCGGTTCAATCTCTGTCGATGCCTTCGGTTGCGCTCTTTTCAGGATGCCCTGGATTCGGGCAATCAGTTCACGCGGTTCAAACGGTTTCGGCAGGTAGTCGTCAGCCCCCAGTTCGAGTCCAACGATGCGGTCCATTACTTCACCACGAGCGGTGAGCATGATGATGGGAATATCATTATCCTTGCGGATGGTCTTGCATACCTCGAAGCCGTCAATCTCGGGCAGCATAATGTCGAGGATGACCAGGTCGTAGTGCTTCTGATCGAGTAGCGCAATGCCCTGGCTGGGCCGTGTTGCACTCTCGAGTTCAAAGCTGAACTGTTCGAAGTACTGGCCGAGGAGGGTGGCCAGTTGTGTATCGTCATCGATCAGCAGAATCCGGTTCATAGGGCCATACTTTAGCGTGTTTTTTCCGCTTCGTGTTTCACGGCTTGCCGCAGAAAGGGCAGTCACGGTGTGCACCGTGACTGCCTGAGGGTGCAAGGTTTACATCCTAGTTCCAGCGATGGCGATGGTGCTCCATCTTGTGTTCGATGAGCTCTCTTAACTCGGCGCGTTGTTCATTATCGAGGCTGTCGTAAAAGTTGCCGATCGCATCGATGATGGCGGGCGAGCGAGTGTTGATAGTATCAACATGGTAGCTCACAATTTCATTGGCCTTGTTGCGGTCCAGAGTCGGTTGCTGCAGCATGGCCAGAATATCTGCCCGGTGCTGCTCACGGCCGCTGCGCATGGTTTTACGCAGTTCGAGGAATTCGTCCTTAACCTCTGACAGGTTTGTCTGCTGGGTCGTATTCAGCTCGAGTTCCTTTGTGACCTTCTCAACCATCCAGTCGCCGCGTTCTTCGGGTGTGCCGAAATGAATACCGTGGTTGCAGGCTGCAATACCAACAGCCAGTAGAGTGCCGCCCGAGAGTAACAGGATTGTTCGCTTGGTAAATTTCATTGTCTGTCTCCAGTATTAGTTCACGGTTACAGAATAATGAAACGTGGTGTGAGTTACTTTTCAGGCAGGTAACGGTTTGTAACAGTTTGTAACAGACATTTTATCGTCTGGCCTTATTGCTCGTAGTAGTGATGATGTACCGTCTCGAAGAACAATATTCTCTGATAACTGACTAAGATTTCTCATTATCCAATTATAAGCGGCTTAATAATGTACGCCCGCATTGGGTCGACTCACGCTGTTGAGCATTTTCTTGTATAAAATATGTACCTAGGTCCGGAATCAGGCGGTAACCCGACGTCACCAGGCCAAACGGGGCCGATCACTGGTGCTGCAGTGTACGGGAAGAACCGGCCATAAGCGGTCGCTCGCACCACACCGATAAGAGCATGCATGAGGCCTTACGTTAGGGTCGCGCCAGTCCCCAAAGATAGAAGAGTCCGTAGAGGCCGAATGCGAGAAACACGACCATGTAGGCCATATAGACAGGTAATTGCCCTTTCGAGATTGGGCTCAATTGGTTCTTTCCAAACAGCTGCCAGCGGGAGATTGCAAGAACAGCGATATATACGTAGCAGGCGCAGCTGTATAAGCCGAAAATAAGGGCCGTCTGATTCCCAAGCAGAGTCAGCCAGATGAATGCGACCCCTGACACGAAGTATGTCATATCAGCGATGGCTATCGCTTTTTCATCTAGCAGAAACCACCTGAACTCAGGTTTGAGCGCACCATCCTCCGTCATACCGAGCTTGTGATGGAACTTAGGTGCAATCAGGAAGAGCAGTTGTGTAACAGGACCGGCGATCCAGGTGAGGACAAAGACAACCAAAAACCAGACGTTAACTTCCATTTCCAGTTACCCCAATCAATGAAGCGAGATGCGGTCTTAGTCGAAGTTGCGCTCAAGGTACAGGAAATAACCAGACACCGAAAGACCGCTTTGGGTAACTTGTCGTTTTCAGACTACAGAGAGCTGCTCCTAAGCATTGCCGAAAACGCGTAAGTCCGGCCACGAACAGCTCTCGAGGTGTGTAGCACGACATGTTCCTATATACTCACTGCAGCCGGTCGGCCGTTGTGCTCTTCGCCATCTTTGCCAGGGGACCGGGATTGTTGTTGCTGGATCGGCTGCTCAAACTCGAGCGCTAGACTGAGATCTACTGTATAACAGGGTGGAGCGTAAGAGTTACCGCAGGTAATCGAGCCTGGCGGGCACGTTGTCGATTGACCGTAGCGCCATAACCCGAGAGGCAGTATTCTCATTCCCTCAGGCCGTCAGGGATTGATTTAAAGTCAGACCATGGACAGCGCATCGCGAGCAAAGAAAATTGGCCACCATATCGGCTACCTCTTCATCTTTGGCGTGATCATGTACGGCGCCCAGCTTCATCGATTTTTCCCGTTCATCGGACCCGCCATCGGAATCTCCGGTTTGCTCGTTGTTATTTTCTTAATGAGTCGGGCCTACGGCAAGTCCAACGAACCAAAACTCGAGGGGTTGGAAGGTGATGGGCTTCTGGCGCAACAGGTTCGCATCGCCATCGTCATACGACGCTGGGCGTTGGCATTTGCGCTGTTGAGTTTTCTGAGTTTCTTTCTGATCTGACGCCATCATCTCTTCGTCATAGCGGCTGAGCGCTAGCAGACAACTGACATCATCAAGCTGCCTTCTGCCTTGCTTCCCGGAGGTCGTCGCAAGATTGGTTTCAGGTCGAGCTGTGACAAACAAATCTCGGTTGTGCCCTTAACTCTCGCTTCTGTGCAGTAACCGGGGTTGCTGGCCCGTGCAGCGACCTTGGCATCCCGCCCGGGAAACAGGTTTAATCCTTGTTTACCCTCCAGCAAGGCACCGAAATTGGCCACTCTACAACCTGCGCATGAAGGCGATGGACCTTACTGTTTCGTCAGCTATGCCCATGCTGAAGGCGATGCAGTACTGGCTGAAATTGCCTGGCTCCAGGATGAGTCAGTGGATATCTGGTATGACGCGGGCATCCATCCCGGCAGCGAGTGGTCCGACGCGTGAGGCGGCCAAGGCGGATATATTCAATTACATCGAGCGTTTCTATAACCGGAAGCGGTTGCATGTAATGCTCGGTTATCTCAGCCCCGTTGCTTTCAAGGAGCAGGCAATGAGGGCTTAATCAACTGGTCCGAAATACTGGGGCCAAACCAAGGAACGGTCATTCGAGGGCGCGCTACCCGTTTGTCAGAACGGTTCACATGCCGGGGGTGCCACTGGAGTGGTCGCGGCCATAACCGGGCTTGACAACGGCACCATCGTGAGTTGTCAGAACTCTTTATGGTGAGCGGGCTGGGAACGCTTGTCCCACAGCTCTTTTAGGTGCTTGGCGCATCGTAAGCGTTCAGTGCAGGGGTGCTGAAATCGTGGTAACCGGTCGTATGATTGACAGCAAGGCAGATCTGTATCAGCATCAGTTTCTCGCATCTTATAAGCAGCTGTA
>JARFQK010000376.1 GCA_029287815.1 Gammaproteobacteria bacterium | reverse complement strand
CATCTCGTTCAGAAAATCCGTCGCGCGCATCATGCTGTCGACACCTTTCAGCTCTGACCAGGTGTTGTCCTCGTAAAGCACCAGCTCGGTACCGAGGTGCCAGTAGATATCCATATTCATCAGGTCCATCGGGTCCAGTGGCGGCACCAGCGGGACCATATCTTTCGGCGTCACGATGCGAGTCACATCGAGATGCGCGTATTTGCGGCTTCCAGTGATGTTGGTGACCTTCGGCTGGCCAAAGGTCACGACTTCGCCGACATCGTAGCCCTTCGCATCGAGATACATCGCCAATATCACTGCCACCGCGCCGCCAAGGCTGTGCCCGGTGGTATTGATGCGATAATCCTTGTTGAGCTTTGGTTTGATTCGATCGAAAATGAAATCGGCGGATTTGGCGAAACCCTGATGCAGCTTGATGCGGGTCGATTCATTGGGCAGCAGCATGAAGGCCACATCCACGAGTGCATTCTCGACGTTGGACGTGCCGCGCACAGCCAGCAGTTGCTCACTGGTGGTGTGATTCGTGGCCAGAACATAACTCACCGCGTAGCCGGGTAATTGTTCATGGGCGGTCAGGGTATAGCCCTGGGCAGTCAGTGCTTTTTCGATGCGGGCTTTGTCATAATAGGCTGCATCAGCGATCAGTGCATATTGGTGGATCAGCTTGAAATGCGCTGCATCGCCGACAGTCCTGGCGCCAATCGCGACACTGGACCAGGCGAAGAGTAAGAGCAACAACCAGCGAAAGATGTCTGTTCGAGTCAATTGCGTGTTCACTCCAGCAAGTTATAAAGGCTTCTAAGCTAAGCACGTTCCCGATGTGTTCCGTGCACCCTACCACAGCCGATCGAAAGCCCGAAGCACAAAAGTCGTTACAAGCCAAAAGCCTAACGTCATTGCGAGGAGCGATAGCGACGTGGCAATCTCCAGCAGTCGCCCAAGTTTTGAGAGATTGCTTCGCTGCGCTCGCAATGACGTTGGCCGGTATGTTCACAGTGATGTTGGGCGAACAGCTGGCGATACCGCGTCGGCCTGGCGTTACATCGCCACGACGACGCGCAAGGAGTCGAGTCTTAAACGCGTTGCATCGATCAATGTTGTCAACGCTTGCAGTTGCTGTTCAAAAAACGAAATCTCATCATCCCGCACGTTCGGGTTGAACTGCTGCAATGCCTTCAGGCGGTTGATCTCCGCCGTTAGAACGTCTTCAGACTGCGCGTGGGCCTGGTCGAGGATCGCCGGCGCCTGCTGCTGGGCCCGCTGCTCACAGCTCTTCACCAGGGCTTTGAGCACGCTGAGCTTGGCGCGCACCACCTTTACAGCGGTATTGGTGTCGACCGTTACGGCCGCACCGTTGATCATTTCATGCGACAGCTTATTACTGTGGTCGTAGCCGTGCTCGTCGATTACGACGCGAATCGTGGTCGGTGGCAGGTAGCGTTGCGACTGCAGCGATTCCACGGTGGCGGCCTCGAGCACGAACAGGCATTCGAGCAGGATGCTGCCCGATCGCGCGCCGCGGTATTTGATCGCGGTCAACGCGGTGTTGCCGAGTTCGTTGCTGGTCACCATATCGATTGCGCTGCGTACCATCGAATGCTCCCAGGTCAGAAAATGCGCGTCCTCGAAACTCAGCGCGGTGTCGCGGTCGTAGGTGATGGTCATACCCTCGTCGGCCAGGCCTGGAAAACGGTTGAGCATATGTTCGGTTGGTCGAATGATCAGGCAGCGTTCGCTGTGCGGCTCCGAGTCGACACCGAAGCAGTCGAAGACGCGCTCCATGTAATCGGCCAGCTTGGACTCGGCGTCGTGAGCCAGCGCGCGTTGCCGGATCTCCGTTGCAACCTGCTCGCGGCAGGAATTGTATTCCAGCAAGCGGTCGCGACCACGGTGCAATTCCGCGCTTAGCTCGTTGTAACGGGTGCGACTATGTTGGATCAGTTCCTCGACAGCCGCGTTGTCTTTCGGTCGGCGCAATGCTGCCAGCAAGTGATCTTCGACTTCGACGTAGACCGCGTGGCCGGCCGGACAGGTATGTTCCAGCGCCGTCAAACCCTCGTGATACCAGCGAAACATGACCTGCTGGGCGCTGTCTTCGAGGTAGGGTATGTGCAGGTAGATCGTTTCGCTCTGACCGATACGGTCGAGCCTGCCAATGCGTTGTTCCAGCAGGTCCGGGTTCAACGGCAGATCGAATAACACCAGGTGATGGGCAAACTGAAAATTACGGCCTTCGCTGCCGATCTCTGAGCAGACCAGGACCTGTGCGCCGGTTTCCGTATCAGCAAAGAAAGCCGCGGCGCGGTCACGTTCGACGATCGATAAACCCTCGTGGAACACAGCCGCACGTACGCCGCTTCGGTTTTTCAAGTGCCAGGCGATGTCCGTGGCTGTCTCTGCGCTGGCCGCAATCACCAGCACCTTGGCCGGGTGCAGGCCTTCGAGCTGCCGCTCCAGCCACTGCAGCCGCGGATCGAATGTGATCCAACGTTGATCGCTGGCTATCGATTCGTGCAACAACTCGGGTGCGAGCAACAATGCGTGCACATCCTTGCACTGTTCCAGTAGCATCGCGTAATTGGCGGGCGTGGGCAGAGGCTGGGCGATGACCTTGCGGTCAGGAAATCCCTTCACCGCAGCCCGGGTGTTGCGGAACAGTACACGCCCGGTGCCATGACGATCGACCAAATGTTCGACCAGCTCAATGCGTGCTTTGCTGATTTCGCGTTCAAGGCCGGAATTCGCCGGAGCGCCTGCGTTCGCATGATGCTCGCTAACGTTGTCGCCATGTCCGCGAGTTGGCGTGTCAGTCTTTTGCGGGCGGGGATCCGGTGACCTTTCCTCGGCTTGCAGTTGCTCCAACAAGGCCTGGTTGTCACCCTCGATGATCGTCTGTTGCAGCAAGGCCATATCAGCCTCGGTCAAGCTGCGGTTCTCCAGCAAATCTTCGACGAGTTGTGCGATCGGCGCGTAAGTTTGTTCTTCTTTGACGAACGCATCGAGGTCGGGGAAGCGTTGCGGATCGAGCAGGCGCAGGCGCGCGAAATGACTTGCCTTGCCGAGCTGTTCCGGTGTCGCGGTGAGCAGCAGCACCCCCCGCGTTCGTGCCGCAAGCTGCTCGACCATGCGGTACTCATCGCTGACGTATTCGGGAGACCATTGCAAATGATGGGCCTCGTCGACAACGAGAAGGTCCCATTCTGCCTGCAGACACTGGTAGAAGTGTGTCGGGTTCGCAACCAGGAATTCGGTGCTGCACAGCACCAGCTGCTCGTCCATGAACGGATTATCGGTGACAGCCGGGTCCGACACAGCGCTTGCCGTCTCGTCGGACAATCGCTGCTTCTCCGCATCCGTCGAGCCCGGCTCGCCCAGCCTGGCCTCATCGAAGATTCGGAAATGTCGGTTGAAACGTCGTAGCATTTCGACCAGCCACTGGTGTATCAGTGTCTCCGGCACGACGATCAACACGCGATGTGCGCGGCCGGTCAGGAGCTGGTGATGCAGGATCAGTCCGGCTTCGATGGTCTTGCCGAGCCCAACTTCATCAGCGAGCAGAACCCGGGGCGCATAGCGGTTAGCCACTTCATGGGCGATATAGAGCTGGTGTGGAATCAGGCTGGTGCGGCTGCCGACGAGACCGTAAAGGTCGCTGTGGCCCAGACGGTTGAGGACTTGCAGGCTCTGGTAACGCAGTTCGAACCACTTGTGCGGGTCGATCTGGCCATTGAAAACGCGCTCGGAAGGGCGGTTCAACTGCAGGAAATGATCCAGCTCGGCTTCCGGCACCGCGTGCCAGTTGGCCTCAGCGTCTTTCCCATGGTAGGTCAGCAGCCCTTGATCCTGATCGACACGTTCAACTGCTATCGATACGCCGTTCTGATTGCGCACCGTGTCACCTGGGCCAAATTCAACACGGGTCAGTGGCGCACTACCTATGGCATAAGTGCGAATATCGCCGGTGGCCATGAAGGCCACCGTGACCGTACGCGGCTCGACCTTCAGGATGGTGCCCAGGCCCATCTGCGATTCGGCATCACTGATGCAACGTTGGCCCGGCATGAATTCGTACATCAAAAAGTCGTCAATAAAAAGCTCGAAAATGGAGCGCTATCTTAGCCGAAAATCGGTGGCCAAAGCTCGATCTGGATCGGGCGGCTAGCCACATTCCGAAAAATTCGGTAAATCATTGTAATTATAAAAAGCAACCGCATATTCAAAAGCTGACGTAAACTGATCTGAGGAAACATGATATGCAATTACCTGAACGCGATGGCGACGGTTATCTGGTTGATATGAATGCCTGGACCCCCGACATAGGGCGGGCGATGGCCGAGGCCGATGGCGTCGAACTGGATGACGTCAAATGGGAACAGATCCTGAAAGCGAGAGAGTACTACGATGATCAGGCGGTGGTTCCACCGATTCGCAAATTCGCCAAGTACCTTGGCGCCGACCAGAAAGAGATGTTCAAGATGTGGATGACCGGCCCGATGAAGCCGATCACCAAATACGGTGGCCTGCCGAAGCCAACCGGCTGCGTCTGAGCGCCAGCGCGCGGTGCATGCGGTGAACCCGCATGTTGCCCGAAGGCGGACGCATCACAAGGGCCAAATTGCGGCGCCGTCGCTGTTGAGTGCAACACAGGCTGCTTTCTGTCAACGTGCGAACCTGCGAAGCATGCCGATCAGGGAAAAGGCGCCAATAAACCAGAGGCCGAGCCCACCGTGGCCGTGGTTGGCGACGATGATCTCGGTGCTGTAAGCGACGCTAGAGCTGGCATCGTCGTAAATGCTGTCTTCCAACGGAAGGGCGCTCAGCGAGCTGTCATCGAAAGGGCCATAGCTCAATAGATAATCCCCGAAGTCGGCGTCGTACAATTCGATGCGAATATCGTAATACCCCGGTGGGTAACCGTCCGCAAGTTCGGTCTCGACGACGAATGAATCGAGTTCGCTGTCCCCGTGGATGTGAAAATCAGAGCTGGTCGCGAAGTAATTCCACGGCCCACCCTCGTAACTAAGGTACAGTTTGGCGTAGACCCAAGCTTCGTAGTAGAGCGTGTCCGCATCGATCGCAACGCTGAAGCGGTGATAGAAACCGTCATAATCAAAATCGCTGATCAGTGTCGACGAGGCGTCGTAGATCGAGATATCGGTGTCGTAGTAATAGACAGTGGTCTCGACAACGGCCGCCGTCGGCAGTGACTCGGACCGGAATCCGTAGCTGGTCAGCGGATCGAGTATTTCTGCGTCGGTCTGATCGAGCGCGGCCTTGCGCGTTGTTTCATCATTTTCGAGGTTAGTGATGTAACTAATTGATTTAACTATCGCCGAAGTGCTGTCTACAGCTTGTAATGCCATCGGTGTGGCGATCGATGCCACGACAACGCAGATCGCGCTCAATATCTTTTGGGTTAAAGATCGCATGACATGTCTCCTGAGAAATAACCGTCATGCGCCAATTTGAGCAAGTATTGACTGAACAACTGCTGAACAGTATGTTACCCAAACGGGCAGGCTGCACATTGCAAACCGATTCGGCAGTATATTCCGCTCATCCCATGCCAGTCGCGCAATGAAACAATCATTTAACAATCGACCGGGAACTATGATTCTGAAACGCTCACTAAGGCAGTCGACCGGAATACAAATTTTGCGATTTTTCGCAGATCCTTTCTCAACCAACTCCAACAGGAAGACACAGATGAAA
>JARFQK010000364.1 GCA_029287815.1 Gammaproteobacteria bacterium | reverse complement strand
CGGCACGCGCATACTCGATGACGGCAGTGGCACGGCACAAAGATACAATGGCTCGTTCTATACCAGCCACATGAACCTGGGCCTGACCTACAACTTCATCGCATCACGCCTGACGCCGTTCATCAAGGGTAATCTGGGTCTAACCTATGTCGATTCGGGTATTCCCACAGGCAATCTCGGCACCGTATGCTGGTGGGATCCCTGGTGGGGATATTTTTGCGGGCCCTATGCCCAAACCTACACGGCCAGTGAGTTGAGTTACGGGGCGGATCTTGGGCTCCGCTTCGACGTGACGAGCAAAATATTTTTGAAAGGCTCGATCGGCAAGTCCTATATCGATTTCGACAAGAGCAGCACGACTGATTTCACGGTCTACAAATTCATCGTCGGCTTCAGCTTCAAGTAAGCGAACAATCGCAGTCAATCCGTGTCAAAGGCCCAAAGACTAACTGAAAGGACGGTCATGACACTCAGAACGATACTCGCGGTCGCGCTTCTTGCGTGGAGCGCTCACATTCAGGCCCAAAATGAAAGGTTCGAAACAGCGACTTTCGCCGGGGGTTGTTTCTGGTGTATGGAGCCGCCGTTTGACAAACTTGACGGTGTCGTCTCCACAACCTCTGGCTATATCGGTGGCCAAAAGGCTGATCCTACGTATGAAGAAGTCTCAGCCGGAACCACTGGCCATACTGAAGCCGTTCAGATCGAATACGACCCGACGTTGATCAGCTACGAAGAATTACTCGGAGTATTCTGGAAGAATATTGATCCAACCACAGCCGATCGGCAGTTTTGCGATACTGGTAGCCAGTATCGTCCTGGCATTTTCTATCACGGCGACGAGCAGAAAAATGCAGCTGAGCAGTCCTTGAGCGCACTCCAGCAGACGAAACCATTTGCTGAACCGATCGTAACCGAGATCACTCCGGCTTCCACTTTTTACCCTGCCGAAGAGTACCACCAGGATTACTATCAGAAAAATCCCCTTCGCTATAAGTACTACCGCTTTGCTTGCGGTCGCGACAAGCGACTGGAGATGCTCTGGGGCGGATCCTCTTCCGACTAGCCCGGGCCTACTTATGGGAGCGCTTCGCTGACTAGCCGGGACCATGTTGCCCGCTTTTTCGACACTGGGCTACGAAAATCTTATATTTTCATGTAAACTACGCCACAATTTTTTTGCGCGTAGATGGCTCAAATGATTGAAAATTAATCATTTCTTGCAGAACCGCGCACCTACGATTTAAACGGTTTTTTAATACTGCGCTGGCCAGAAGTCAGCGAGAGTTACCCGGGAGATACCAGATGATAAAACCTCATGGTTCAGACGAACTGAATCCGCTGTTCGTATACGACTCAGCAGAAAACGATGCTCTGCAAGAAGAAGCCGAAGGTCTTGCTTCTATACTGGTCAGCTCAGCCACCGCAGCCAACGCTGTGATGCTGGGTGCGGGCTACTTCAATCCGTTGACCGGCTACATGACCAAGGCCGATGCGCTGTCGGTGGCCACCGACATGAAGACCAGCTCGGGCCTGTTCTGGCCAACGCCGGTTCTGAACCTGGTGCAAGACGCGCACAACATCAAGGCCGGCGACCGCATCGCGCTGAAAGACCCCAACGTCGAGGGTCATCCTGTACTGGCGGTTATGGACGTCGAAGCCGTCGAAGAATTCACCGACGATGAAATGGCGTTGATCACTGAAAAGGTCTATCGCCCGAACAACGATGAAGCGCACCCCGGCGTCGATGCTTTCAACGCACAAGGTAAAATCTGCCTGTCCGGTCCGATCAAGGTGCTGAATTTCTCCTATTTCCAGACGGAGTTTCCGGACACCTTTCGTACTGCGGTCGAAATTCGCAACGAAATTGCCGAGCGCGGCTGGAATAAGATTGTTGCATTCCAGACGCGTAACCCGATGCACCTTGCGCACGAGGAACTGTGCCACATGGCCATGGACCGGCTCGGTTGCGATGGCCTGGTTATCCACATGCTGTTGGGCAAACTGAAGCCCGGTGATATTCCAGCGCCGGTGCGTGATGCTGCGATACGCAAAATGGTCGAACTCTACTTCCCGCCGAACAGCGCGATGGTTACCGGTTATGGCTTCGACATGCTCTACGCCGGTCCGCGTGAGGCCGTGCTGCATGCCGTATTCCGCCAGAACATGGGGGCCACGCACTTTATCATCGGCCGCGACCATGCCGGCGTCGGTGACCACTATGGTGCCTTCGACGCGCAGACGATCTTCGAAGAGGAAGTACCGGCCGATGCGCTGGAAATAGAAATCTTCAAGGCCGATCATACCGCTTGGTCGAAGAAGTTGAACAAGGTCGTGATGATGTCCGAAGCGCCGGATCACGAGAAAGACGATTTCGTTCTGCTCTCCGGTACCAAGGTCCGCGAAATGCTCGGACAGGGCATCGCACCGCCGAAGGAATTCTCCCGCCCGGAAGTGGCTCAGATCCTGATCGACTACTACCAGAGCCTGAACAAAGAGACCGCCCCCGCCTGATCGCGGTATTCAACTCGACTAAAAAAGCGGCGTCGTCTTCGCACAAGTCGACGCCGCTTTTTTAACGCAAAGGCGCAAAGACGCAGAGACCGCAGAGTATTTTTTGGTTTTTCTTGGTTCCGGGCTGCCTGGTGGCGCAATGCCTCCAACAGCGAGTGTCCCCGCGTTTAATACACGGAGTGCCAAGATGCAGAAAAGGAAATCTATTCAGAAGTTTATTTGCCAATAATAAGGCTTTATCTTAACTTTGCTGCGATTGAATTCGATCTGTAACAGCTCAAGCATCGTAGATACACATCGGAATTTTTTGCGTTCTCTGCGCCTTTGCGCCTTTGCGTTGATTATTTGACTTCGGTCTTGGCACGATCGCGACCTCGTCACCGTGTTCGATAAGCGTGTACGGCTCTGCAAACAGACGATTGACCGCAACCTGAACCTTCCGGACGGCACGATCAGAAAATCCCTTCTAATATATTGAATAAGCAGAAATTTTTTAGTGCCAGCACCATAGGGAATTCTTATCGCGATAGTGATATGTTTGTTTGGAAAACACTCCACAAATCGCTATCGTGCAACGGCTGCCTTGGCGGTACCTTTGCGCCACGCTGTGGCTACCCCTACAATACGCGCCCAATTGTTTGCGTTCGGGAATAACCGAGGGAATGCCGTCAGAGTGTCAACCAAAATCGAGGCGACTGCGTTAAACACTGCATCCATCGAGGTTCGGCAACAATAATTCGTTTGCTGTGGGGGAACAGGCTTTTTCAGATGCTGTCCGAGGATGAAAGCCCTTGCGCTGCTCATCACAGTTGCGCGGGAGAGGTACGTTTTGAATCTGTATCGAGATGTTTGGTCGAGCAGATGACGAACAGGTGAGAGTCATAATTCGAGAACATTAATACCGCCAGGCCGAGATTGCCGAGCACCAGAAAAGGCAGGAAGAGGCACGCAAGGCTTCATTGGAGGACGGCAGTGAGAGCGCTGCCTGTTGACGGAGGAATAAACGCATGAATAACAGCGTAAAGGTCGGGATCTTGTCTGACACCCACGGCCATCTGGACGCGCGCATTGCCGATGTGATCCGAGACTGCGATCACGCGGTTCACGCGGGAGACATCATGGGTGCTCACGTGCTTGAACAATTACAGCCCCGCAAGAGCGTCATCGCTGTGGCGGGCAATAACGACCACCCGGCGATCTGGGATCAGGACGAGGCCGACATTGTGGCTGCACTGCCAAGAACCACTGAACTCGTGCTGCCTGGGGGGACCGTCCGAATCGAGCACGGCCATCGCCTCGGTGGTTTCCCGGAGCACGAGCAACTGCGCTGGGATCATGCTGACGTGAAAATGGTCGTCTACGGCCACACGCATAAACGCATCATCGATCAACAGGCTGAGCCCTGGATCGTGAACCCCGGCGCCGCCGGCCGGGAAAGA
>JARFQK010000141.1 GCA_029287815.1 Gammaproteobacteria bacterium | reverse complement strand
TGGATAAGTCTGCTGCGTCAGCAACAGCATCGATCAGTTCAGATTTGTTCATTGATATTTTTTCCCGTTAGGTGTTGTGATTGATTATTAATTGCCATTCACAGTCAGAAAGCGTGTTTTTCCCGTACAGCTTGCGACGTTACCAACTGCGGATGTTAGGGCCGAGTTTTATACCAGCCAGCGCCTTGTGATGTCAACGACCGTACCTATGATAACGCTGCATAACCGGCCTAATTGTTACTTATTGTTACAAAACACGTGCAATGACGAACGCCATTGCACGCGCTTGGTCTATCGAGAGTTTAGTGATGGCGAACGCTATCCCTGTTCTTTTTGCCTTTTCCCTGGTTACTCGCCTTCCTCTCGCTTGCCGACTTTTCATTGAGAGGCGTCGGCATCTTTTGCAAGGCGAGCTGAAGCACCTGATCGATCCAGCGAACCGGTTTTATATCCAGCTTGCTCAGAATGTTTTTGGGCATTTCAGCCAGGTCTTTCCTGTTTTCTTCCGGAATCAGAACGGTCTTTACGCCAGCCCTATGAGCGGCCAGGAGCTTTTCTTTCAAACCGCCAATCGGCAGCACTTCACCACGCAAGGTAATCTCCCCGGTCATAGCGACACTCGCCTTAACCGGGATACCGGTCAGCACCGAAGCGATCGCAGTACACATTCCGGTACCTGCACTGGGACCGTCCTTGGGCGTCGCACCTTCCGGCACGTGTATATGGATATCAATATCATCCTGGAAATCAGGCTCCAGCCCCAAAGACGCCGAGCGACTGCGCATTACGGTCATGGCGGCTTGAATAGACTCCTGCATCACATCCCCGAGCTGACCGGTGAACGACAACTTGCCCTTACCCGGCATCATCGCCGATTCAATGGTAAGCAATTCACCACCCACTTCCGTCCAGGCAAGACCATTAACCATACCAACCTGATCATTTTCCTCGGCTTCACCGTAACGGTAGCGGTAAACGCCCAGGTATTTATCAAGATTTCGCGAAGTAACCGAGGTGCCTTTTTCTGTCGGTTTCAGCACTGCGTTCTTGACCACTCTCCGGCAGATTTTGGCAATTTCTCGTTCCAAGCTGCGCACACCCGCTTCACGCGTGTAGAGCCTGACGATATCGCGCAGTGCCGAATCACGCACCTGCAACTCATTATCTTTCAGGCCGTTATTTTTCATCTGTTTGGGCAACAGATAATTGCGCGCAATGGCAACTTTTTCGTCCTCGGTGTATCCGGGCAGACGAATTACCTCCATGCGGTCGAGTAACGGTGCCGGAATGTTCATGCTGTTCGCGGTCGCCACGAACATTACATCCGATAAGTCGAAATCCACTTCGAGGTAATGATCGGCGAACGTATGGTTCTGTTCGGGATCCAGCACTTCGAGCAAAGCGGACGCCGGATCCCCTCTGAAGTCTGCAGCCATTTTGTCGATCTCGTCGAGCAGAAATAGTGGATTGCGCGTACCGACTTTACACAAATTCTGCACCACCTTGCCGGGTAGTGAGCCAATGTAAGTTCTGCGATGACCGCGTATCTCGGATTCATCGCGCACCCCGCCGAGAGCCATACGCGTGTATTTCCGGTTGGTCGCACGCGCGATGGATTGGCCCAGGGAGGTCTTTCCGACACCGGGTGGCCCCACCAGGCACAATATCGGCCCTTTCAACTTCTTCACACGTTGTTGAACCGCAAGATATTCAAGGATACGCTCTTTGACTTTCTCGAGACCGTAGTGGTCATCATTCAACACCTGCTCGGCCTTGCTCAGATCATTGCTGATCTTTGTTTTCTTCTTCCAGGGACAGTCTGCCAGCCAATCGATATAGTTGCGCACTACAGTCGCCTCAGCTGACATGGGCGACATCATTTTGAGTTTATTCAGCTCGTTTAGCGCCTTTTTCCGGGCCTCTTTTGGCATACCCGCTTTGTCAATGCGCTGTTCCAGCTCCTCGATTTCGTTTGGCGCGTCCTCAAGATCACCGAGTTCTTTCTGGATCGCCTTCATTTGTTCGTTCAGGTAATACTCACGCTGACTCTTCTCCATTTGCTGCTTGACGCGGCCACGGATTCGTTTCTCTATCTGCAGCAGATCAATTTCACCATCGATCACTTTCATCAGGTATTCGAGCCTCTGATGCACGTCGACGATCTCGAGAATTTTTTGTTTTTCGTCGAGCTTCAACGACATATGCGCGGCTATCGTATCTGACAACCGAGACGGTTCGTCGATACCGGACAAAGAGGTCAAAATCTCAGCGGGCACTTTTTTGTTCAGCTTGACATATTGATCGAATGCGCCAAGTATCGACCGCGATAGTATCTCCAGTTCTTTGTTCCCTACGGAAGACTCGCTCTCCAGCAGCGTATAGCCACCGATAAAAAACGCCTCACCATCTCTGAGATCCTGCACGCGCGCCCGCTGAACGCCCTCGACCAGAACCTTTATGGTCCCATCCGGCAGCTTTAGCAGCTGCAGGATCGTGGCAATCGTGCCGATTTCGTAAACGTCATCGACAGAAGGTTCGTCGATATCAGCGCTTTTCTGCGCAACCAGCAGAATTTGCTTATTACTCTGCATTGCCGCATCGAGGGCCTGAATGGACTTTTCTCGTCCGACAAAAAGCGGAATAACCATGTGTGGATAAACCACAACGTCTCGTAATGGGAGTACGGGTACTTCGGTCGCGCCTGGATTCGAATCGGTAAGATCAGTTGAAGTGGCCATAGGTGCCTCGATAGATTGTTTCGGTATACATGTGGGCAGAATCGAGGGTTTCAAGCTCTCGATCTGCTCGGATCACTATTCTTGCGTAGCGTGCAGCTCGGCGGAGGTTTGATGGCTTTCACCACCCTCATACACAAGAAACGGCTTGTTGACCCCTTCGATCACTGATTCATCAATGACCACTTTCACAACATCTTCCTGTGACGGCAAATCGTACATGGTCTCGAGGAGCACGTTCTCGAGGATCGTGCGCAGGCCGCGGGCACCCGTCTTACGCTGCATCGCTTTGCGTGCAATCGCGCGCAATGCATCGTCACGTAGCTCGAGCTCACAGCCTTCCATCTCGATCATCTTGGCGTACTGCTTGGCAAGCGCATTCCTGGGCTCTTTCAAAATCGTTACCAACGCCTCTTCATCGAGCTCCTCGAGTGTCGCTATTACCGGCAGTCGGCCGACAAATTCGGGTATAAGCCCATATTGAATCAAATCGTCCGCTTCCAGATTCGTCAACACTTCGGACGGACTAACCTCTTTGTCTTTGCTTCGAACCTGGGCCCCAAAACCAATGCCGCTCTTTTCAGAGCGATCGCGGACGACCTTGTCCAGGCCGGAAAAAGCGCCACCGCAAATGAACAATATCTTTGCCGTGTCCACCTGCAGGAACTCCTGCTGTGGATGCTTGCGCCCGCCCTGAGGCGGTACCGACGCAATCGTACCCTCGATCAGCTTCAACAAGGCTTGTTGGACGCCTTCGCCAGAGACGTCACGCGTGATGGAAGGATTGTCCGATTTTCGTGATATCTTGTCGATCTCGTCGATATACACGATGCCCGTTTGCGCTTTTTCTACGTCGTAGTCACATTTCTGAAGCAGTTTCTGAATAATGTTCTCGACATCCTCACCGACATAGCCAGCTTCGGTCAACGTGGTCGCATCAGCTATCGTGAATGGCACATTGAGCAGTCGCGCCATGGTCTCGGCAAGCAACGTCTTACCGGAGCCTGTGGGACCGATCAACAAGATATTGCTTTTCGAAAGCTCAATGTCATCTTTCTTGTGCTTGACTTCGAGGCGCTTGTAATGATTGTAAACTGCAACGGACAACACCTTTTTGGCGCGCTCCTGTCCGATCACGTAGTCGTTCAGGATGGCATTGATTTCATGCGGGGTCGGTAACTTTCGAATCGCCGACGTAGATTCTTCTTCCATCTCCTCGCGAATGATGTCATTGCACAGTTCGACACATTCATCACAAACATATACCGAAGGACCAGCGATCAATTTTTTGACTTCGTGCTGGCTCTTTCCGCAGAACGAACAGTACAGCAGTTTTTCGGTATCGTTACCTGAATGGTTCTTGTCGTCGCTCATATAGACCCCTTGATCATAGCTACCACACTACAATGCCAATTTCGAATGACGCTTGCAAGTTTTTAGAAAGGTTACGATATTATATAGACAATAGCTCATTTCGATAATTCCATCAGCATTTTTCGGACAAAATCGAATGCTTTCGGGCCTATCTGTCAAATTTCGACCACTATAGCAACATTTTGGATCCATTTAGCGCGATATTGATGGGGAAATAGCGGAAAACACGCGCATTCGCGCGCTGCAACCTGTGCAATCTGCGTCGCCATGAGCAGTTGTGCAGCCAGTGCGCCGCTCTGATGCGACCCGCCAGGCCAAGCTGTCAAGGCTGCTTCGCTCATGTCGTTGAGCACGATGGCGCGGGCCGATGTTTGTCGACTAATGAGCACACGGTTCAACAAGTCAGTTATTCCCTTTCGTCGGTTGAAATCGGGCATCGTCTTATGCGCCATACCGGCCGAGACTGGAAGCACGATAGCACCACAGCCTGCCAGGGCAAGAATCAATCGACACAAGTGAACTGCGCTGCGTGAGTCCTCAGACCAATTGCGCCTTACACCCGCGTTTTTAGCACCTCGTCGATCAAACCGTATTCGGCAGCTTCATCGCTACTCATGAAATTGTCACGCTCCGTGTCCTCACCAATTTTTTCGATCGGTTGTCCACTGTGCTTGGCCAGAAGTCGATTCAACTGATCGCGAATCTTGAGGATCTCGCGCGCATGGATATCGATGTCCGAGGCTTGCCCTTGAAAACCGCCAAGCGGTTGATGAATCATCACGCGTGAATGCGGCAGACAGTAACGTTTGCCTTTGCTGCCACCTGCCAGCAACACAGCACCCATACTGGCAGCTTGGCCGACACACAAGGTACTGATATCCGGTTTTACAAACTGCATGGTGTCATAGATTGCGAGTCCTGCAGTCACCACACCACCGGGTGAGTTGATGTAGAGCGAAATATCCTTGTCAGGGTTTTCGGACTCGAGGTACAAAAGCTGAGCGACCACGAGGTTTGCCATGTGATCGTCGACGGGGCCAACAACAAAAATGACCCTCTCTTTGAGCAACCGGGAATAGATGTCGTATGAACGTTCGCCACGCGACGTCTGCTCAACGACCATCGGAATTAGATTGAGCGACGTTGTGTCGAGCGCGCCTTGAGAATGACTATTATATTCCATTTACGTAACCTTTGAGTTTATCAGGACCCTTTAGTTTATAGTTGATTTGTTTTTATATGCCATACATTAGATCGTCGAATGAAGTTTTCGTTTCATTGACCTGGGCCTGGTCCACTACCCAGTCAACCACCATGTCCTCTATCACCAAAGTCTCGACGCTCTTCATCAACTGAGCATTTTCCCGATAATAGCGAACAAATTCATCCGGATCTTCATAATCTTTTGACATGTGCTCGACACGCTCACGGACTTTGTCTTGATCCGGCTTGATCTCAGCGGTCTTTACGACCTCTGCGAGAATCAGGCCAAGCTTGACGCGGCGCGTGGCTTCATCCAGGAACGCCTCGAGGGGGCGGTCAGATCCAGGCGACTGCATCGCTGTCTGCCTCTGTAGGACTTCGGCCTCCTGCTTGACGATTGCCGCTGGTACTTCGATAGGATTTCTCTCGATCAATTGATCCATGACTTGCTTTTTCATCTGGGCACGGATTCGGCCTTCCATCTCGCGTTGCATATTCCCGCGCACCTCCTGGCGAAGCTGAGTCACATCGCCATCTTCAACGCCAAATGCCTTGGCGAACTCGTCATCCACTTCAGGAAGTACCGATTCCTCCACAGCAGTGATCGCGACGTCGAATTCTGCTTCTTTACCTGCAAGCTGTTCGGCCTGGTAGTCATCGGGAAAAGTGACCGCAAACGTTCGAGCATCCCCCTTTTTGGCCCCTTTCAGATTGTCTTCGAAGCCCGGGATCATGCTGCCACTGCCAAGGGTGAGCGCCACGCCGTTGGCGGAACCGCCTTCGAAAGCCTCGCCATCAACTTTCCCGACAAAGTCGATCGTCAAGCGGTCGCCTTCAGCTGCTGCACGATCGACCGCATTCCAGCTGATTCTTTGTTTACGCAGGGTTTCGATCATATTATCGATATCGGCGTCGGTCACCGATGCGACCGCCTTTTCCAGTTTCAGATCAGCCACTGGGCAGAGCTCCACCTCGGGAAAGACCTCAAACGTTGCGGTGAATTCCAGCGGCTCCCCCTGCTTGATGCCATCAGTGGATATCGCTGGCTCTCCGGCCGGATTCAGATGCTCCTGTGTTAACGCCTCATGAAAAGACTTTTGAATCAGTTCACCGGCCACTTCCTGAAAGACCTGGCTTCCGTAGTGCTGCTTGACGATCCTCATGGGCACTTTGCCCGGACGGAACCCATCGACCTTGACGCGCGGGAGCATCGACTTGAGTCGGCTTTCTACCTGTGTTTCCACTGTGTCGTTCGGAATCTGTATTTTCAGCTTACGTTCGAGCCCCTCGCCCGCTTCGACTGAGACCTGCATAATAACCTCGGAAGTTTCTGATTAAACTGGGAATTTGGTGCGAGAGGAGAGACTCGAACTCTCACGTCAATGACACTGGAACCTAAATCCAGCGCGTCTACCAATTCCGCCACTCTCGCTGACCAGTGAAAGCGAATCATATCAAAAAAGCCCGCCTTTTGCGGATTAATCGCAGCG